>JANNWX010000214.1:0-4255 GCA_031409315.1 Sphingomonadales bacterium
TCAGTAGGTCGCTGGTTCGAATCCAGCAGGGCTCACCAACATTCTCTTTCTGTCATGCCGACCCGCATCATACGCAACTTTGCGCATGAGATCAGTGGCTTCGGCCTCAAGCCGTTCCAAATGGGTCACTGTTCGGATCATCTCACCTTGGTATAAGGGTCAGGATATGTTCGCGATGAAGGAAAAATTGCAGCCGTAAAATATGCCATCGCACAACAGCCCTGCTTTGATGTTTGCGCTCCTCCGTCGCTGTCGCTATCCCCAAAAAAAAGGGGAGTGAATATGGAGCGTTTGGCCATTGGCATCGGGGGGATCGCCCTCATTCTGGCGATCGCTTTCATCTTTTCGTCCAACCGCAAGGCTATCAATCTGCGCATTGTCGGCGCGGCTTTCGGATTGCAAGCCGCGATTGCAGTCCTTGTCCTCAAAGTGCCGGTCGGCGTCGCGGTGATCCAGACAATGGCGCAAGGGGTGATCAATCTTCTTGGCTATGCACAGGCTGGGATCGATTTTCTGTTCGGCAATCTCGCTAAGCCTGAAATGGGCGGATACAGCTTTGCGATAGCAGCGCTTCCGGTCATCATCTTTTTTGCCGCACTTGTTTCGATCCTCTATTATCTGGGAATCATGCAGTTCATCGTCAAATGGGTCGGCGGCGCGATCCAGAAGGTCACCGGCATCAGCAAGGTGGAATCGCTTGGCGCAGCGGCCAACATCTTTGTGGGGCAAAGCGAAGCCCCGCTGGTGATCCGCCCCTACCTGTCGGCGATGACACCCGCACAGATTTTTACAATAATGACGGTTGGTATGGCCGGTGTCGCGGGGACGATCCTTGCCGCTTATGCGTCGATGTTGGGAACAGAACTCTTGCCCTATTTGCTCGCCGCTAGCTTCATGTCGGCACCGGGCGGAATCCTGATGGCAAAGGTGATGATGCCCGATGATCCCGCCGACGTTGGCAAAGAGCCCATCGTCGAAGGCCCGATCCAGTTCAGCGATGAAAAGCCCGCCAACATCATCATGGCCGCCGCCGAAGGCGCACAGACCGGTGTCAAATTGGCAGTTGCCGTGGGCGCTATGGTCCTCGCCTTCGTCGCCTTGGTCGCGCTTGCTAATGGCTTGCTCGGCGGGGTCGGCGGGTGGTTTGGTCATCCCGATCTCAGTTTCCAGATGATCGTCGGCTGGCTGTTCGCGCCGGTGATGTTCATGCTCAACGTGCCGTGGGCTGAGGCAAATGCGGCGGGTGGCCTGTTTGGCACCAAGATCGTCCTCAATGAATTTGTCGCATTCTCGCAACTGGGACCGTTGAAGGAAACACTGTCGGCAACCACCGTCGCCGTCGTCACCTTTGCGCTGTGCGGCTTTGCCAATTTTTCGTCGATTGCGATCCAGATGGCGGTGACCGGCGGTCTGGCCCCCAACCAAAGGCCGGTAATTGCAAAACTGGGCCTAAAAGCCCTGCTTGCCGGTAGTCTGGCCAACCTGATGAGCGCTGCGCTTGCCGGGCTGTTGATAACGGGGTAGCGGGCGGATCATGCCAGACAGAAAAATATTCATCGTCGGCTTGGGCGGCAGCGGTAGCGCCACCGGCTCCACTGAGCGCGTCCTGCGCAAGGCGCTTGACGCCGCCGAAGCAGCCGGGGCCGAGACCGCCTATTTCGACGGCAAGGCACTTGATTTTCCAATGTATTCCTATGGCGGCGACCGCACGGCGCAGGCCGCAGCCTTGATTGCCGCGCTCCGGCGCGCAGACGGGGTGATCATCGCCTCGCCCGGCTATCACGGCACCGTTTCTGGCCTCATCAAGAATGCGCTCGATTATGTCGAGGATATGGCAAAGGACGAACGCGTCTATTTTGAGGGCCGCGCTGTGGGTCTGATCGCCGTCGCTGCGGGTTGGCAAGCGACAGGATCAACGCTCGCCACATTGCGTTCAATCACCCATGCGCTGCGGGGCTGGCCAACGCCGATGGCGGTTGCGATCAATTCGGCAACGCCGGTTATTGGAGAAGATGGGTCGATGATCGACGCCGCGATTGGCAAGCAGTTGGAAATCCTTGCCGGGCAAGTCGTCGATTTTGCCAGAATGAAGGCGCTTGATGTGGTGACAGCCGCCGCCGCGCAAGCCGAAGTCGGGGTGGATTGAACAGGTCCTGACCCTAAGCCATCACGCTATCGTCTCAATCAAATCCCCGATCTTGCCGACGATTTCGTCGATATGGGTTTTTTCCAGAATAAGCGGCGGCGACAAAGCGATGATGTCAGCCGTCGCCCGGACCAGAAGGCCGGAATCAAAGCATTTGTGGAACAATTCGGTTGCCCGTTTGCCCGGCGCGCCGGGGCGCGAGGCCAGTTCAATCCCGGCAACAATGCCGAGGTTACGAATGTCAATGACGTGGCGTTTTCCCTTCAAGCTGTGGACCGCTTCTTCCCAATATCCGCTCATGTCCGCCGCCCGTTCAAACAATCCCTCGGCCTTGTAAAGATCAAGCGTCGCAAGCCCCGCCGCGGCCGCCAGTGGGTGGCCCGAATAGGTATAGCCGTGGAACAATTCGATTCCATCGGCCGAACCCTCAACAACCGTATCGTGGATCATCCGGCTGGCGGCCACCGCACCCATCGGCACAGCGGCGTTGGTCAGGCCTTTGGCCATTGTGATGATGTCGGGCGTCACGCCAAGCACACCGGCGGCCGTTGCTCCGCCGATGCGCCCGAAGGCCGTGATCACTTCATCGAAAATCAGAACGATGCCATGTTTCGTACAGATTTCGCGCAGCTTTTCGAGATAGCCGACCGGTGGCACCAACACCCCGGTTGATCCGGCCATTGGCTCGACAATAACCGCAGCAATTGTTTCTGCCCCGTGGAGTGCGACAATGCGCTCAAGGTCTTCGGCAAGATGCCCGCCCCATGCCGGACGGCCCCGTGTGAAGGCGTTATGATCGTGGCTGTGCGTGTGCGAAAGATGGTCAACCCCGGTCAGCAATGTCCCGAACTGGCGACGATTGTTGACGATCCCACCCACCGAAATTCCACCAAAGCCGACACCGTGATACCCGCGCTCCCGCCCGATGAGGCGCGTGCGCGTGCCTTCGCCGCGCGCCCGTTGGTAGGCGATGGCAATTTTAAGGGCGGTATCAACCGACTCCGACCCCGAATTGGTAAAGAATATCCGGTCTAGTCCTTCAGGCATTAACGCGGCGACCCGCGATGCCAGTTCAAAGGCCAGTGGATGGGCAAGCTGGAACGTCGGGCCGAAATCCAATTCGCCCGCCGTCTTGCGAATTGCTTCGACAATGGTCGCACGGCAATGCCCGGCATTCACGCACCACAGGCCTGCGGTGGCATCCAATATGGTGCGCCCGTCGCCGCTGGTATAATGCATATCCTTGGCACTGGTGAGCAACCGGGGTGCAGATTTGAAGGCCCGGTTCGATGTGAACGGCATCCAGAAGGCGGCAAGCGGATCGTTTTCAAGTTTCACAGGATCAGGCTCCGAACTTATGTCGATTGCGGTTTGCGTAGCAGTATCAGCAGCCGATAGCTGCCAAGAAATGCCGCCGTCACGAAAACGCTGGTCCAAAGTTCGGCGGCATGGACGCTAGATGATCCCATCAGGATAAGCACCACCGCCATGCCGATGATCGCTGCCCATGTGCCATAAGGGTGAAACCACATTTTGAGCTTCAAACGCTCAGGCGCTTCGGTTTCAAACCTGTTACGCAGACGAAGCTGGGCGACGGCAATCAGGATATAGATGAACAGCATGATCGCGCCAGATGCGTTGACCAAAAAGTTAAAGACCCGGTCTGGCGACAGGACGGAGGCCGCCAACGCGCCGTAGCTAAACAGGCTGGCGATCAATATCGTCCGCGCGGGCACGCGTGATCGGCTCAATTGCACACACGATTGCGGCGCCTCACCATTTTTGGCAAGCCCGAACATCGCCCGTGATGTGATGTATATGCCTGAGTTAAGGCACGACAGGACGGCAACCAGCACAATGGCATTCATGATCAGATCAGCCGCCGGATATCCCATCGCCCGCAACGTATGGGCAAAGGGTGAAACACCGGGCTTGATTTCATTCCACGGAACAATTGAAACAATCAGCAAGATCGAGAGGACGAAGAAAATCAGAATGCGGGCCGAAACCGACAGGGTCATCCGTGCGATCACTTTCTCGCCTTCATTGGATTCCGCTGCGGCGAGCGTCGCAATTTCGGCGCCGCAAAGCGAAAAGATCGTCGTGGAG
>JANNWX010000215.1:0-8551 GCA_031409315.1 Sphingomonadales bacterium
GCGGGCATCATCCGCCGCCGCGCCATATCCAGCGGCACCTCGCCTTGAACCAAGGTCCAGCCGTTGACCGCGCCAATCGCGCTGATTGCGGCAAAGAAGGCGACGAATGAAGCGGGGCCCGGTGCCCAAAACGTCGCAACAAAAACCTCAAACGGTGCGTTCGATCCGGCAACCCGGTCGGCGGGCAGCATCAGCGCGATGCCCGAACACACGATGAGATAGATGATGCCTGAGAGCAAAGCCCCCAAAAAGGTTGCGCGCGGCACGTTGCGCGCAGGATTTTCGATTTTTCCCGACGCCGCACAAGCCGCTTCAAACCCGACCATTGCCCAGAGGGTAAGCGCGGCGGCGGTGTTCACCGATCCAAGCGACAGTCCTTCCTTCGGGAACGGGGTCAGCGCCGCACTGCCCTCACGCCCGAGGACGAGAGCGATCAGAATTGCCACGACGATCAAGGGTGTCAGTTTGAGGATTGTGGTGACGACTTGAAACGCGCCAGCAGAACGTGTGCCGACCAGATTGACCGCCGTTACCGCCCAAATGACGCCGAGCGCCGACAAAGCTGGATGCGCACCGAGCGCGGGCAGAAAACTGCTCATATAGGAAACAGCCCCGACCGCAATCGTGACGCAGCCGGTCCATACCGATACCCAGAAACTGAAGCCGATCAGCGCGCCGACCAGCGGGCCGAACGCTTGCTCCACCAGTTCAGCAGGGCCAACCGCACCGTCGGCGCGCGCCGTCAATCGCGCCAGAACATGGGCAAGGCAGAGAGCCCCGGCAATGGTGATGATCCAGCCCGCGACTGCATTCCAACCAAAGGGCGCGAGGCTAGCGGGTAGCAGGAACACGCCCGACCCAATCATATTGCCCATGACGAGCGCCACACACATCCAGAAACCAAGCTTTTGGCTCGGTTTCTGGTGCGATGCATTCACAGGCGGCAGATCAGAATTTGGTGCCGACCTTCAGGCCTATGGTGCGCGGTTGCGCGATACTTGAGTAAAATTTACCGCCGCTGGCCGTAGCACCACCGGGATCACCGCAAATGGATTCGTTGCATTGCAGCCCACGCCCGGTCACACCGTTGCTGTCAAACAGATTGGTTGCGAACAATTCGGCAGACCATTTTTCATTCTTCACACCAAAGCTAAGATCAGCCGTTGTATAGGCGCCAAAAGAGCCGACAATTGCCCTTGTCGCGGTCCGCAGGTCGCTGGTCCGCAAGCCTTCATAATTGGCCGATGCCTGAACATGTGCGTCCCATTTCCCGACCGGAAATTCATAACGCGCCACGAAATTGCCTTTGAAACGCGGCGTTACGGGCAATCTTGTTCCCGCTGGCGCAAGCAAGGCATTCGCTTCGCCCGCTGGCCCCGGCAAGGCGCAATTGAAGGCCGGATTGGCAATTTTACAAAATGGCGTCGTGATCTTTGCCTTGTTGTAACTGCCACCAAGGTTCAGGCTGAATCCACCATTGCGGTAGCCAACATCCATTTCGATACCGCGAATGCGGGCATCACCGGCATTGCGAACCTCGGACAGGCCGTTGGCACCCAGGAAGGACAGTTGAATGTCGCTCCAGTTCAACTGGTAAATAGCACCGTTCCAGCGGAAAGCGCGGTCCGCCCAAGTTGTTTTCCAACCCAGTTCATAATTCTCGAGCGTATCCGGAAAATAGGGAGGCAACGTACCGCGGCGGTTGATGCCGCCGGGCCGGAACCCGCTGGACCAGGTTGCATAGATCAACTTGTTGTCGTCAATTTCATAAGTTGCGTTGAGTTTGTGGGTATAATCCGTGTCGGTCGTTGTTTTATTGACGTTTGTGCACGGGCTACCGGCAACAATTGCCGGACGTCCATTGCAACCGGCCTCACCTGTTCCATCTCTAATGAACGCACCGGTGACGGGATCAAATTTATCACCACTATATCCCGCAGCATACCCAAAAAATCCCTGAAGCGAATTCTTGTACCGGTAAACCCGCAGTCCGCCGGTCAATTTAAACCTATCGGTCACGTCGAAGGTCACATCACCAAACGCCGCATAATCGCGGTCAACTCGCAACTGCTTGGTCAGCCAGATATTACTGGCCGTGCCCGTTACCGTGATCACATCCGCGATATTATCGATGACGTAATTTTGTTCGATATTGTGCGATTGGCGTTGGTAAAACAGGCCCGCGATGACACGCAACCTTTTGTCAGAAGGCGACGTCACCCGGAATTCGTGGCTCTGCTTGGTAAACCGGTCGATGCCGTTGATATATTGGTTCGGGCTGACCAATGCGCCGCTATTGTCGTAAAAGAATCTGCCGTAATCAGAAATGGCGTCATAAAAATAGGCATAATCCGAATAATCAGACTGCGTGTTCACCTTGCGCTTCAGGTACGACCCCGCATAAGTGACGTCCCAATTGCCAACCGCTCCCTGGATAGTCAGCGCGGCTTGCGCCCAGCGATCCTTGGACCCTTCGGGGTTAAACTGCTGGGTCTGGAGTTTCTTAGGCAGGCCTGATTCCTGCTGGAACGATCCGTTCGCCGTTTGCGATTGGGCCATGATGCTTGGCGTGATTGTCCAGCTGTCATTCAGATCGATGCCGAGCGCGATGCGACCGCCATAGGTTTCGACATCATTATAGTTTTTCTCAACAAACGCTGCATTGTTGTGGACAATACGCGATGTCGGATAACGGCGGCTGCCCGCGATATTATCGATATAACCGCCGTCACGGACATACCAACCAACAGCACGAACAGCGGCAGTGTCAGAAAGTGGAGCGTTGATGAAGCTTTCCAGCGTATAGCCAAAATCTCCGCGGGCGATGCTGTTCACCTCGGCATCGGCGGCGCCGTAAAAACTCGACGTATCAGGCTTGTTGGTGATGATCCGGATCGTGCCCGCTTCTGAACTGGCACCATAAAGCGTGCCCTGAGGTCCGGCCAGCGCCTCAACGCGGGCAATATCATAGATATGAACGTCAAGTGCGCCCTGAATTGTCGTGATTGGTTGTTCGTCAAGGTAGATGCCGACCGATGGCTGCGACGTTGAATGGTTGGCATTTTCGCCCGACGCCGCGCCGCGGAAATAGACTTTGGCAAATCCCGGCCCACCCGACTGGAACGAAACCGACGGCAGGAATTTCACATAATCCTGAAAGTCTGACACTTGCAGCTGGTCCAGCTTTTCGGTGTTGATCGCCTGAATCGACAGCGGAACCTTTTGCAGGCTTTCAGAGCGTTTTTGCGCCGTTACGATGATCTCATCATTGCCAGCCTCTTCTTCGGCTGCCTGCGCGAATGCCGGTGCTGTGACCAGCATTGATGTGCTGAGAAAAGCAAGCAAAGTTGCGCGTTTTGTGTGGGCGAACGACATAAAATTTCCCCTAATGAATTGTTGCGGAAGAATGTTAGCTTTGGCGGCGCGGGTCAACCGATGGTCGACAAACAACGGCAATGCTCGGCGCAATCTTTGCCCCCTATGGCAAAAATATCACAGTCGGGATCAAGGAGCGTCCGGGTAAGCCGCCAAAGCCGGCCCCAACGCCGCCTTCAAAGGATCAAGCCAAGGTTCGAACATCACCCATTGCTCCTTCCCCTCGCTGAATATGGGTTTGCGGACCTGTTCTGAACTTGCGGTCCGGACGGCGCGATCATTTTCCCAAAAACGCAAACAGGCGTCTTCAAACGGCAGGCCAAGATAGTCGAGCAAGGCGCGAATCTGATCTTCGGTATGATCGACCATCTGTTCATAAAAAACGCGGTGGACGCGGCCGGGTAACGTCCGGTCGAGATGCGCCATCATCCCCACATAATCAGCATAATAAGCACCGACATCAGCCAGTCCGTAGGTGAAGGCCTGCCCCCGCGCAAAATGCTGTTTGAAATTGGAAAAGCAACAGCCCAGCGGATGCCGCCGTGCGTCGATAATCTTCGCATTTGGAAGGATCAGATGGATCAATCCGGCATGCGCCCAGTTGTTCGGTAATTTGTCGATGAAATAGGGCCTATCTGTTTTTCGCTGGATGCGGGTGCGTTCAAGATATGTCTCTCCCATCGCGCGCAACTCTTCGGGCGAGCACGACGCAAGAGCATCTGCCCATTGGCCCGGCCCGCCAAACCTGGCAGCAATGCCGGGAATATCGGGAAGTTCCATCGTCCCTTCAATCTGTGAATGGCTGGACAATATCTGTTCAATCAGGGTCGAGCCTGCACGCGGCATACCAAGAATGAAGATCGGATCTGGCGAAGCGCAGCCCTGACCTGCACGGGCGGCAAAAAAATCTGGCGTATACAGAGTTATGCCGGATGCGACCTGAAGGCTGACATCGCGGCCTTCATAGCCCAATTCTTCACTCCGCAGCCGGTTTCCTTGCGCATAATGATCAAACGACGCTGCGGCTTGCTTCCGGTCTTCAAGAGCTTTGCCGAGCGCGAAATGGAGATGGAAACGATCCTCATGACACAGCCCATCCTTCACCAATCCCGCTTCCATCACCGCGATGTCAGCATCTTCAAATTTGACGGTTTTAAGGTTAGCAAGGCTCCACCACACTTCGCCCAACTCCGGCGTGATTTCGACTGCTTTTCGGTATGCCGCAACGCTGTCTGCCTGCCGTCCAACTGTTTTCAGCACATGGCCGTATGACATCCAGATTTTCGGCTGATCGGGCCGTTTGGCAAGGACTTGCTCATAGAGCATGACAGCTTCGTCATAATCGCCGCTTCGCCCGAGAGCGGCCGCCTTCAAATTGGCATTGCCAATATGCTCAGGCTCAATCTTGAGAAGATCATCAAGTTCTTGAACCGCCTCGGCAGGCCGGTTCTGGCGGTAGAGCACGGTCGCCAGATTGGACCGGGCGGCCAGAAACCCTGGTGACAATTCAATCGCTCGGCGGAGCAAGGATTCTGCATCCTTAAGTCGCCCGATCCGCCCGGCAAGTTCAGCCATCATCCGGATCGCGGCCACATCGAAAGGCTTTTCCTTCAAATGCGCGCGCAACAATGGCTCCGCATCATGCAGCCGGTTGTCATAGAGTGCCAGCGCCGCCTCGATCAGGCGGGGGTCTTGGACGGCACGGCGGAAATCTGGAACGGCGGGATGCACGGTCACAATCGTTCGGCCTGAGTAACAACATTTGTTGCGCGCAAAGCGGCCAATATGCGCATCAGATGCTGGAGGTCGCTCACTTCAAGGTCAACAACGAACGTATGAAAACTGGCATCGCGGTTTTCCATCCGCAAATTGAGGATGTTGGCCTGATGGCTGCCGAATATGCCAGCGATGGTCGCAAGTGCCCCTGGTTCATTCTGGACAATGATGCTGAGGCGCGCGGCCCCGCCTTCAGATCCGTCGCCCCACGCAATATCCAGCCAATCCGCATCAACCCCGTCGGCGAGTTGCGCACATTCAATCGTATGGACGATGATTGCCTCATCGGGGCGCCGCAGGCCGACGATCCGATCGCCGGGCACGGGGTGGCAGCAAGCGGCCAGATTATAAGCGACACCGGGCGTCAATCCGCGGATCGAAATGGCTTCGCGCTGGCTTGGAGATTTGCCGCCCGCAACCGGTGCGCTCCCCGGCATCAACGCGTTCATAACTTGGACATCGGTTATGGTCTGGCGGGCAATGCCAATCATCAGGCCCTCTTCGCCCTTAATTTTTAGCCGCTTGATCGCCTCATCCATCGCGGCCTTGCCAAGCTTGGCAGGCAATCTTTTGACAATTTCAGCGTAGATTTTGCGACCCAGTGCAATCAATTCATCCTCTTCCTTGTGGCGGACGAACCGGCGGATGGCGGCGCGGGCCTTTCCGGTGACAGCGAAACTCAACCAGTGCGGCTGCGGCTCTTGCGCTTTGGATTTCAATATCTGAACCTGATCTCCACTTTCAATGGGCGTGCGCAGCGGCACGACCCGACCATTGACCTTGGCACCCACAGCGGTGTCACCCAGCGTGGTGTGGATCGCATAAGCAAAGTCAACCGGCGTGCCGCCCTTGGGCAACTGGACAAGCTCTCCCTTTGGCGTGAACGCAAAAATCCGGTCCTGATACATGGCCATACGCGTATGTTCGAGAAGCTCCTCGGGCGAATCCGCATGATCCAAAATCTCGACAAGATCGCGGATCCAGCTCACCTGGCCGTCAGGCCGCTCGATATCCTGTTTGTAGGACCAGTGCGCCGCATAACCATATTCGGCCTGTGCGTGCATATCTTTGCTACGCAACTGGATTTCAATCCGGACTTTTTCCGTATGGATGACGGATGTGTGAAGTGACCGGTATCCATTACGTTTGGGGGTAGAGATATAATCCTTGAACCGCCCCGGCACCATCGGCCAGCGTTTGTGGAGGATGCCCAAGGCCTTGTAACAATCATCGGCATTGGGAACGATGGCGCGAAAGGCCATCACGTCGGATAGCTGTTCAAAACTGATGTGGCGTTCCGCCATTTTCCGCCATATCGAATAGGGGTGCTTTTCGCGTCCTGACACTTCGGCTTCAATGCCAGCACGTGACAAAAGTAGCTTCACGCCCGAACTGATCCGTGCGATCTTATCCTCGCCGCCTTCATGCAATTGATCAAGTCGCTTAGTGATCGAGGCATAAGCCTCTGGTTCAAGCTCCTTGAACGCTAGGGTCTGCATTTCTTTCATGAATTCATACATGCCGACCCGCTCAGCGAGCGGCGCATAAATATCCATCGTTTCGCGCGCGATCCGTTTACGTTTGGCCTCATCCTTGATGAAATGCAGAGTGCGCATATTGTGCAAACGGTCCGCCAGCTTGACCAGAAGGACGCGGATATCGTCCGACAAGGCCAACAGAAATTTGCGCAGGTTTTCCGCCGCCCGTTCGTTTTCGGTCTGAGCTTCTATCTTGCTCAATTTGGTAACGCCGTCCACCAGCCGCGCGATATTCGGGCCGAACTTGGCCTCAATCTCTTCGTGCGTGGTCAGTGTATCTTCAATCGTATCATGGAGGATTGCCGTGACAATGGTTTCATCGTCAAGGTGGAGGTCCGTCAATATGCCCGCAACTTCAATCGGGTGGCTGTAATAGGGATCGCCCGACGCCCGTTTTTGCGACCCGTGTTTCTGCATCGAAAACACATAGGCGCGGTTGATCAGCGCCTCATCAGCGTCCGGATCATAGGATTTGACCCGTTCAACAAGTTCATATTGCCGCAGCATAGCCCATGATGGGGGGCGCTAGGCCCGGAATGCAACCCCTTTGTTAGGGATAACCTATCCAAACTTGTTATCGCGCGGGAAACCAAGTGGCGGCATACGGCCAGCCGCACCGCGTGCCACCCGCCACGGCGTCAGATCGCTTTCGGTGCGGGTGCGGCCGGTGTCTCCGCCCATTGTCCAGCTGAGCCCATCCTCGAACCGGAATGTGATGACATCTGCAAGGCCACCGTCTTTATATTTCTGGATCGTCACCCCTTGCCCGCGCCCCATTTCAGGCATCTCGTTCAAGGTAAAAACGACGAGTTTCCGATTGTCGCCGACGGCGGCCACATAATCATCAGCAACGCCGACCATCCGCACCGCACCAAGCTTGGCACCAGCGCGCACATTCACCACCTGACGACCTTTGCGGGTTTCGGCGATCAGGTCTTCAACCTTTGCAACAAAACCCTTGCCATCCGAAGCCGCGAGCAGCAGTCTGGCATCCTTTTGAGCAGCCATCAGCGCGACGATACCCAACCCTTCAGCCATGTCGATCATCAGTCGCACCGGCTCCCCAAAACCGCGCCCGCCCGGCAACTTGTCAGCACCAAGCGTAAAAAAGCGTCCATCGTCCGCCGCAATCAAGATCTTGTCAGTCGTTTGACCGTGGAAAGCGTGGGCAGGGCCATCGCCTTCCTTGAATTTCAACGCCTCGGGATTGTCGAGCGCGACATGCCCTTTCATCGCCCGGATCCAGCCGCGCTGAGACATGATGATGGTGATCGGCTCCCGGTCGATCATCGCTTCTAACGGGATGTCTTTGGCCGGTGCGGCTTGGGCGACGGTGGTCCGCCTTTTGCCGAGTGGCGTTTCCGGGCCATACCGATCACGCAGCGCCAACAGATCTTTCTTCAACCGTGTTTTCTGTCGGGCTGGGCTGTCGATCAGCGCGACGAGACCAGCGCGTTCCTCATCCAGTTTGTCGCGTTCCTTCTTGATTTCAAATTCTTCCAACCGCCGCAATGATCGCAGCCGCATGTTAAGAATTGCCTCCGCTTGTCGGTCATTCAGACCAAATTCGGCGATCATCAACGGCTTTGGCTGATCCTCGGATCTGATGATTTCAATCACCCGGTCAAGGTTAAGATAGGCGATCAGATAACCGTCAAGCAGTTCGATCCGGTCATCAATTTTGCTCAGCCGGTGGCGCGCACGCCGGACCAGCACGTCGATCTGGTGCGCCAGCCATGCGGTTAGCACGGCTCTCAGACTCATCACCCGCGGCGTGCGGTCTGCCCCCAGCACGTTGAGGTTGAGCGGCACTTTGACTTCTAGGTCGGTCAGCTTGAACAGGCTTTCCATCAGCACATCGG
>JANNWX010000216.1:0-2567 GCA_031409315.1 Sphingomonadales bacterium
GACGAAGTCTTTGGCACGCTCGGATTGTGCGGACATGGGGCTCCTTGATTGGCGTCGCGATTTGTCCCGGATGCGGGTGAAGATGGCGTTGCGTCAATTGCCATGTCGCTAATTGGCATGTCGCTCAGTTGTGTTTCAATCGCCTGGGCACTTGCGACAAAGATGCAGCTGGCATGGTGCACATCGGCACGATCAAGCCTTATGGTTCTCGGGTCGGTTCATCAGGGTTATTGCAGAAGATCGCGACTTTGTTGCCGACACCATCGCGCAGATAGCCGACATAGAAACCCGCGCTGTAGTCGTCGCGAAACCCCGGCGGCCCATCGTCCGATCCACCCGCTTCCAGGCCAGCTGCATGCAGATCACGGACGAGTTTCTGTGTCGCAGCCTTCAAGGCGAGCATCGAACCGTTTCCAACGGTCGCTTCGCGACCGTCAAAGGGTTTCTTGACGTAGATCGTGCTGGAGCCGGCGTTGCCGTTGGGCACATCCGGGAGCGAATAGATGACCGCGTTGGATTCTTCAGTGCGTTCATAGCCCAGCGGGCAAAGGATTGAGGAGTAAAAGCGGTCCGAGCGCTGGATGTCGTTGGCGCCGATCGTGATGTACATCAGCATTGGGCGCTTCCAAATGATCACGCGAGGAACGCTGGGTGATCGCCGTCTCCGTCATATCACCCCGGCGGCTTATGATCCGCGAATTTCGCACGCAAGTCACGTTTTGAGACTTTGCCGGTCGGGCCGAGGGGCAGGGCATCGACGATCACGACAACGTCGGGCACCTGCCAATTTGTGATCAGTTCCCCTGGTTGGTCGCTTTAACACTTACGTGGGTATCCGCGGCACCAGCAGCCCTCTTAATTTTTGTGAAAGACGACGCTAGGTGAAATATGCATTTACGCCCCCCGTCTTCTCGACCGATATAAAACTCTACAATTCCACAGGTAGGCCGGGCCAAACACATCGTTTCACAATCTTGTCGCGTCAATGTAGCGCTAATAATTTTGCCGTTTCCATCACCGGCATCCACCCAATGCGCATCAAGTCGACTCATTGAATACGATGGGGCCGTTGTTTTGCGCGGCGTGTCTTGCTGCACAACTCTGGGGTCAACTGGATCAGGCCTTGCTCTCTCTTGTTCGGCTTCAAGCTCAAACACCGAATCCTCAAGGCACATGGCTGGTGGCTCGCCCCGCATAAGTCTCATTGTCAGCTTCGAGCCTGCACGCCTTAGCTCATACCAACACTTTATTTGATTGTTCTGAAGGATCAGATTTGAACCGTGCTCGCCCCTGGCATCTGAAATAGTACCCGGGGGCGCCCAGCTCAACGTAATCGCGGTCGCGCTGTCGAATCTTATCCATGCCCCAATCCCAGGCTGGTCACTGCGTGCTGCAGGGGTTACCTTAACCCATGTTCCTTGAAGTCTTGAATTTGTTTGCGCATGACTTGATTGACTGGTAGCGAAACACGCAACAAAGCAGCACCACGCCACCAGCATCCTGGATATCGGCGCGGAAGTCTTAGAAAATGCGTTTGTCACAGCAAACTAATCCAACAGAATTTCATAATCGCCGGCCATTCCATTACAGAAATTATCGTTGCCCCCCGACCTCCGCAGGTCAAGATTGGCGATTTTCCCCACGGACATCGTTGCAAAAAATGAACAATCGAACGAGCGACCTGATACGCATAAGTTAGCCCCACCGTCTCGGCCGGAGGTACAGCGTGAATATGACGCATCAGATGTATTAACCGCCGCGAACACACCGCCAAACTCAACCGCGAATGTTTGTCTAGATTTATCGAAAATTATTTTATTTCCTGTGCCCTTCTTTCTCCAAGTCGTCTTAAATTCTCTTGTAGTAAAATCAAGGTCAGCTGCCAGTGCATCGTCACTTAGAGCCGAAAAAGAGGCTGCGGCTACAAGAAATGTTAAGCCAAATACCCGCGCGCGCGTAATCATGTCTTACTCCACATTGATAATTTTGAAATGGCATTATGGATCTAGGCGAGCGCGGAACGATTTCACACAATTAAAACCGCCAGAATCAACCAAGCGCCAAGTCATCTCTTCACGTCCTGTAAGTATCACGACGTCATAGTAGCAAGCAAAAGCTTCGGTCCGTACGACGTAGTTTGAGGTGCCCTTGCCGTCAGAGCGGCGCAACAGCCCTGACATTTGATTTACACTAACGTGCACTGACGATGCTTGACGGTCGGAAAAACGCAATCGAGTTCCGAGCATTTCGTGGCTCTCAGGCCCAACAATGCCCCATACCCCAGCGAACACTCTATCCATCGACTGCGCTTCCGCGGCAGTCACATTATATATTCCGAGCACAACGCCGAACACTGAACCCCAACGAGCTAGGATCATAGCAATCTATCCCTGTACAATCTTTTCTCAAATAATGCTAGATTATAAACATGTCTGTGTTTGGTTTGCAAGTGGCGCCGGATTTTTTCTTCTGTCGAAATCTACTGCTCAAGTTCTCTAGTCAATTCAGCGGCGGTAGGTCCGCCGTCAGGTTCGGCACACTTGTTTTTGTCCAAGCTGGTCCGCTTC
>JANNWX010000217.1:0-6083 GCA_031409315.1 Sphingomonadales bacterium
GCAAAACGGGCAAGGAACCTGCCCCGCTTTATTTTGGGCGTCGAACGCATCGGAACTGGCGATCCACGCTTCGAACACATGGCCAGCTCCAGCGCATTTCAAATCGAAAACGATCATTCTGCCTGGCCAATCAACCGGCGGTGGGCGACAACGGGAATACGGGCACGCACATCCGCAACGCGCACAAGGTCTATCTCAGCAAAACCAAGCCCCGGCGTTGCGCCCATATCCAATACAATATCACCCCAAGGGTCGACAACCAGACTATGACCATAGGTTGCCCTGCCATCTTCGTGCTTTCCACTTTGCGCAGCTGCGATCACCCACGCGGCATTTTCTATGGCCCGGGCGCGCAGCAGAACGTGCCAATGCGCCTGTCCCGTTGGCACAGTGAAACAGGACGGAACCGTCAGGATATGCGCGCCAGCATCGGTTTGCGCGATAAATAATGCTGGAAAACGCAGATCATAACATATGCCCATGCCCATGCGGCCAATCGGCGTATCAACAACAATCGTGCGCTCCCCCGCCTGATAGGCAGAGGATTCGCGCCATGTTTCGCCCGACGGCAAATCCACATCAAAGAGGTGTATCTTGTCATAATGGGCGCGAATATCCCCTGCATCGTCAATTACAAAGCCACGGTTGGCCCAGCGACCTTCGTCCCCCAGCAACGCCAATGACCCGATATGAACCCAAATTGCGTGCTGTTTTGCCGCCACGCAGACCGCAGCTAGAACCGGATCATCCTGTTGCTTGTGAACATGCTGGCTGGCGCGTTTGCGGTTGGAATCGACAAGCCCGGACATTTCCGGGGTGAACAGCATCCCCGCTCCCGCCGCCGCCGCATCGGCAATCGCCGCGATCAGAACATCACGGTTTTGCGCGGGTTCGATGCCGCTGGTCATTTGCAGAATGGCAATTTTCATGGTCAACTGGAAAGAAGCGGGTCCAGACCACCAGCCCGGTCTAGTGCCGTCAAATCGTCGGACCCGCCGATATGTCGCCCGTCGATGAAAATTTGCGGAACCGTTGTGCCGCCATGCGCCCGCCCGATCATTTCGGCACGCCTGGTGCCGTCCATCGTAATATCAATATCCTCGACGGTGACATCCTTGTCCCTGAACAATGCCAGGGCGCGCGCGCAATAGGGGCAAAGAAACTTGGTATAGACTTCAATCTTCGCCATGGGCGTTGCGCCTTTCACGACATAGGTGTGGTGCGAAGCGACGCTTGTCAATGCTCGATTCCATCATCCTTGATGACCCGTGCCCAGCACAAAATATGAACCGACGCTGCCCCGCCGCGTTTCAGCGCCTTGGCACAGGCATTGGCCGTCGCGCCACTGGTATAGACGTCATCGATCAGCAAGACATCCCTGCCCTTCACTTGGCCAGCACAGGCCGGGTTGATGGCAAAGGCGCGATTGACCGCCCTGCGTCTGTCGCGCGCACCCAAACCTTTGAGCACCGGCGTTGCCCTGATCCGGCGCAACAGATCCAGCTCCATTGATGCGCCGGTTTGTGCCGCGATTGCCTGTGCGATCAACGCAGACTGGTTGAACCCGCGTGACCATATCCGCCACCGGTGCAAAGGAACCGGCACGATCAGCGCACCCGGATGCTGCACAGCAAATGGCACAAGATATTTCGCAATCGTCTTGGAAAGTCCGGGGCGGCGGCCATATTTCAGGCGCAGCACCAGCGACCGGGCGATGGGGCCATAAGCAACCGCCGCTGACACGCCGTCATGGGTGGGTGGATCGGACAGGCACGGCGCACAGGCAACATCGGCAATGTCCATTGGCAGTCCGCATAATATGCATCCGCCGCATGTCAAAAACTGCAAAGAAGGCCAGCATATCGCGCAGAACATATGGTCTTGCGCCACCACTTCCCCACACCCGGCGCATCTGGGCGGTAACGGGACATTCACGATGAAGTTCAAAAGCGACTGGATGGCCATCAATCATGCTTGTTGCCGCTTCGCCGTCCGTGCACAAGGGCAGCATGCAGGCAGATATTTTTGACAGGAACGCACGGCGGCACGCAGCGATCAGAGCTGCCAGGGCTGATCCCGGCAATCAATGGCTGCTTCACCGGATGGCAGACGAGTTGATCGACCGGCTCGACAGCGTCAAAGCGCCGCTGGCAACGGCGTTAATCATTGGCCGATGCGGCGGATATATTGCGGGAAAACTTGCGGAACGCGGCATATTTTCCTCCCATTTCGAGGCCGAGGAAGATGGCTTAAGCTTGGCCCTTCCCCCTTCCTATTGCGATTTGATACTCAGTTGCGGGACTTTGGACAGTGTGAATGACTTGCCCGGCGCGCTCGTTCAGATCCGCAGGACATTAAGACCGGGAGGACTATTTCTGGGCACTTTTACAGGCGCTGGTTCGCTCGCCATGTTGAAAGATTTATTTACGCAGGCGCAATACACTGTGTGCGGCAATGCAGCTCCGCGCGTTCACCCACAGATTGATGTCAGGGCGGCAGGCGATCTGCTGACACGGGCGGGATTTGATGTGCCGGTGGCTGATCAGGATCAAATCAAAGTCCGCTATGATCGCTTGCTGTCGCTTGTCGCAGATTTGCGCGCAATGGGGTGGAGTAATTGCTTGGTTTCTCGTCAGACATTGCATCGGGCAACATATGATGCTGCTTGCCAGGAATTTGCGTATGCGGCAGCAGATGATGGCAAGGTGGAAGAAAGAATGTGCCCAATTTACCTCACGGGCTGGGGCCCCTCATCTAGCGATAGACCACAGAAACCTGGGCCTAAACCTGCGATTCCAATGCCAAAATGAACGCAATATCGGCGGGCGGCATCGGCAAATCGCGCAATTGAGCGGGTTCAAACCAGCCAAGGCATTCTGCATCAATTGGGTGCGGCGTGCCAACCCAGTCACGACAGAGATAGAGCATCAGGATCAAGGTTCTGCTTGGCATATCATGGGTTGCAAACGTCAACGGCGACAGCGCAGACGTGGAAACCGTGATGCCCAGTTCTTCCGCCAGTTCACGAACCAGTGCCTGTTCTGGCGTTTCGCCGTCTTCGATCTTGCCCCCCGGGAATTCCCACAATCCGGCCATTTCACGCCCCATTGGGCGTTTTTGAACCAGCACGCGCCCGTTTGCATCCACCAAGGCTGCGGCTACAATCAACTGAATTGTAGAGGGTGGCTTATTAACGTGGGCCATAAGTAAATTCTTAACCTTCGTTATCGTATTCCGGTTCTCTCAATTAGGGAACGTTGAGACCGGGGAACAGACATGATCGGATTCTTGCGTCGTCTAAAAGGCGACATACGCGGCGCGACCGCAATTGAATATGGGTTGATCGTATCACTGATCGTTGTCGCGATCATGGTGTCGTTGACGGCTATGGCTGATAATATCACCGAAGTTTGGACCAACATTTCCAGCGAAGTCATTCGTTAGAACGCGAAAACTATCAGGTGTCGCGCCTCCGCTTTCGATGCGGCAAGGAAACGCGTGGTCAAACAGATACCAGATAATGCACCACAATGATGTTCGTATTGACTCGCCCCCACCCTTTCCATTTCAGACCCTGACTGGGAATAAAATCTAGCGCCGCGTTAAAACTTTGGAAACTTTTGCGCCCTAGAACCAAATTGTTGGTGATGCAGTTTGGATCATCAACCGGGTAGTTGAAGTTTGAAACCAAGGAGACCTACAATGAAATTCGTACGCAAAATTTTCGCCGACAAAAAGGGTGCAACCGCCATTGAATACGGCCTGATTGCTGCTCTGATCGCTGTTGCTGCCATTACGGCTATGGACGGCCTCGGCACCAACCTGAACACGACCTTCTCGAACGTAGCATCGAACGTGAAGATCTAATCGACCTTCTTTTGAAGTCGATACTTAATCGGGCGGTCAGGAAACTGGCCGCCCGTTTTCGTTTGCCCGTTCCTATAAACCGGTAATGACGATTTTGACCTTTTGGCCAGGCTTTAAGATCGTATCGCCCGCCAACCCGTTCAAAACCTGAAACCTCTCTAGCTTGTAATCGCCGTAAGCCATCCTGTCCGACAGGCTTTTCATCGTATCGCCGGATTTTACCGTGATCACATCAATCACCCGTGGCTTGACCGCCGCCGCTTCCTGCGCCGTCAGTTTACGCATGCTTTGAAACAGGCTCGCAAACGGGTTTGCCGATTGTGCCGCTGGCGTGATCGACACGATATAATAAGCGGTTGTCGCGTCAAATTCATAGGCATAGACCGTTACCAGCATCTGACCAGATTGCGTATTCGCAGGCGCCGCCGCCGTGGCCGATTTCAACCCGTTGATTGTCGATTTGCTAATCTGCCCAAAATTGAGCGTCGCATTCGCGCCTGCGACACTTTTGAAGACAGCGGCAACATAAGCATCAATATCTCCGGTATAGGCGCCGCCGCTCATTTTTGCCTGCCCGCCAGAACCACTGATCGACACTGCATCCGCGCCGTTGTTCATCACGTAACCAGCGGGTGCGGTAAAATATAATTTCAAGTCGGGATGTTTGAACGACTGGCCATCCACAACACCCTGTTTGGGGTCATCATCATAAAGCATGCCGTCTAGTGCAGCTAGAAATGCATCACGGTTGACAGTTTTACTGGTTGAACCGGTCGTTGCCGCTTTTTGCCTGGCGCGCGTTACACGACTGGCAGGGTCTGGATGGGTGCTTGCCCATTCTGGCAGTGCATTGCCGGATTTACCAGACCGGCGGGTGTCTAGTGCGGTTTGCGCGGCCAGCGATGCCAGCATTGCTGATGCAGCCGCCGGATCATAACCGGATTTGGAAAGATAGGACACACCGAGGTCATCCGCCTCATATTCCTGTGCGCGTGAATAGCCAAGAACCCAGGTCTGAGCGATCGTCCCGCCCAGTTGCTGGCCAAGCTTCGCGCCGTCACCGCCCAGTAGCACGCCCCCTAATACGGTCGCAGCCAATGTGCCAAGTCCGCCGATTGTCGCGCGACTGTTGCGTTTTTGTGAATGACGCGCAGCCACATGCCCCACCTCATGCCCAAGGACAGACGCCAATTCGGCTTCACTATTCATCAGCCCCATCAACTGGCGCGTCACATAAACATAGCCGCCCGGAATCGCGAAGGCGTTGTTGACCGATGAATTAAGCAGAGTGACGGTAAAATCACTCTTGGCATTGGAAAGGCCGGATTGAACGGCTATTTTTTGCCCAACATTGACCACATACGGGGTTTGCGCAGCCGTGTATGCGCCGCCGAATTCGGCCAAAATCTGCGGATGGGCCTTGGCCCCGGTTTGCTTGTCTTTCGCGGAAATCGCTATGGGGCCTGCGGGTGCCTTTGCCTTTTTTGCGAAAGCTGGCGACGCGCCCGTCTGGATTATCGCAAAGGCAAGTGCTGCACTGGTAAGCCAAATTTTCTTCATAACCCACTCCTCACAAAATTACGCCATGTGCCGGGAAAACCGGTTTCTTCTAAATCGATCCAATCGCCAAAAACTTTTGTCGGCGCTGAATTACCAAATCTTTCTTGCTCAGCCCTTGCAACCCGTCCAGCGCCTCGACGATTGCTTCGGATAGTGTTTTGATCGCTTCATCGGGTGCCCGGTGCGCTCCCCCGGCTGGTTCTGGCACGATGGCATCGATAACCCCCAGTTGCTTGAGATCGCTGGCGGTGATTCGCATTGCTTCTGCCGCATCAGCCGCCTTATCGGGCGTCCGCCACAGTATCGATGCACAGCCTTCGGGGGAAATTACCGAATAAACGGCATGTTCAAACATCAATATCCGGTTTGCTGCAGCAAGACCAACAGCACCACCGGACCCTCCTTCTCCCACAATCGCAGCCACCATTGGCACACCGAGGGCCAAGCAGGCCTCGGTTGACCGGGCTATCGCCTCAGCTTGCCCGCGTTCTTCAGCTACGATCCCGGGGAAAGCACCCGACGTATCGACCAGCGTCACAACAGGAATGTTGAACCGGTCTGCCAGACCGATCAATCTGATCGCCTTGCGATAGCCTTCCGGCTTTCCCATGCCAAAATTATGCCTGAGCCGGGTGGCGGTATCATCACCTTTTTCA
>JANNWX010000218.1:0-3038 GCA_031409315.1 Sphingomonadales bacterium
CAACAGCTGGCGCGCGCGGAAATGATCGGCATCAAATGTGTCGACCGCCTCAACCTGATGCTTGGCCCCAATTTCGCGGAGCAGAGGAGAGTGCACCGCCAGCGGTTGCAGAACGGCATCCACCCCGCTTTCCCCCCAAAACAGGGGCAGACCGGTCAACACCGGCAATGTTGGACGGGTCTGCGGTTGCGCCCTTGCTGGCCCCTCTAGCAGGAGTGCTGGTAGCAGGAATGCCGCCAGCAGGAACGTCGCCAGCAGGATTGGGCGGATCATCGTCGCGTTTGGGCTGCGGGCGCTGGCACGTCGGATTCTGGTGCGCCGGGAACGACCCCAAGTTCGGCCATCGGTTCATCGTTCGACGTTTCTTTCGCCGCGTTTTTCTGTGCAGGAGCAGCCGTTTGCGCGGTCACCGCCGCCTGATCGGTAATCCGTGACAACATCGCGCTGGCAAACCCAATCAGCAACAAGATTGCCGCAAGGCCGGTAAGCCCGACGCGGATGCGCCGCCAGCCTTCGCCGCGATCATCAGGTGAAATTATCTGCCTGCTGTTGCGATTTGCCATGATTTCAAGTCCTTTCGTCCAGCCAATCGAACACCGGCAAATTCTTGGCGCGAAGCCAATCAGGATTGTAAAGCGTGGACAGATAGCGAAAGCCGGTATCGCACAATATCGTCACAATCACTTTTCCTGGCCCCATCTGCTTTGCCAATGCAATGGCCCCGGCCACGTTAATACCAGATGACAGGCCCAGACAAAGCCCCTCTTCGCGCAAGAGACGCCCCACCCAGTGCAGGCCTTCCTCGTCCGAAATACGAAACTGGGTATCAATCGGTGCGCCGTCCAGATTCGCAGTGATCCGGCTTTGCCCGATGCCTTCGGCGACAGACGATCCTTCGGCGCGCAATTCGCCGCAAGCAAAATGGTTGTAAAGTGCGGCCCCGTGCGGGTCAGTGAGCGCAATCACAATATCTTCGCGCTTCGCCTTGAGGCCGAGGCCGACCCCGGCAATCGTGCCGCCGGTTCCAGCCGCGCACGTAAAGCCATCGACATTGCCACCGGTCTGTTCCCATATTTCCTCGGCAGTGCCGTAAATATGGGCCTTGCGGTTGGCGATATTGTCAAACTGGTTCGCCCAGACGGCGCCCGGCGTTTCCTCCGCAATCCGGCGCGATGTGTGGACATAATGTCCCGGATTGGCAAACGGAGCGGGCGGCACCAGCACAAGTTCTGCCCCGAGCGCGCGCAGCGTATCCATTTTCTCGCGGCTCTGGGTGTCGGGCATGACGATGATCGTTTTATAGCCCTTGGCGTTTGCCACAAGCGCAAGGCCAATCCCGGTGTTGCCGGCGGTCCCGTCAACAATCGTTCCACCGGGCTGGAGCAGACCCCGCCGTTCGGCATCCTCGACAATATACAGCGCCGCCCGGTCCTTCACCGAAGCGCCGGGGTTGGCATATTCGCATTTCGCCAGAATCTCGCAACCGCTTTCGCTGCTCGCGCCAGCAAGCCGGACAAGCGGGGTATTGCCGATCAGGGCCAGCGGGTTGGGTGTGATGGTCATGCCAGCCTCTCTACGCGCAGTGCGCCCGAACGGGCAAGGGAACGATCCCTCCTCCCACTATCTACCTCTCTGACCACACAGCCCCGGTGCGGACAGAGATTTTTGATTGGGGGGTCGAAAGACGGGGTTGGGCTGGCTATAGTTAGGGTCAGGCAGGAGGACGCGATCATGGATTTTTCTTCGACACTGGTCGCTTGGACGATCCTCGCAGTGGTGGCAACACTGTCACCGGGGCCAGACACATTACTGGTCGCCGGACATGCCGCGCGAAGTGGATTGCGCGCGGGCTTATTGGCGACAGCCGGCATTGTGGCGGGTGGTGTCTGGTACATGCTGCTTGGCGGCTTTGGCTTACTTTCCGTGCTGGTCGCATCGCCGCTGGTCTTTTCGGTAGTCAAGATAGCCGGGGCGGCCTACCTTTTCTATCTGGGAGTCACTTTGTTGCGCGGTTCGATTGCGGCTGACGCACCTGGAACCCAAGCACATGTCGTTCTGTTGCCGACACCGTTCCGGCAGGCCCTGGTGACCAATGCCCTCAATCCGAAAGTGGCATTATTTTACCTTGCTGTTCTTCCCCAGTTTGTGGGCAACGGGCCGGATGCGCCGATCAAGGCCATGTTGTTGATTTTTATTCACTATCTTTCAGCCGGAATCTGGTTTTCGATCGTGTCAGTCGTTGCGAGCAAGGCCGGAGGGGCTGTGCGTAAGACATCTTTATGGCGCTGGATCGAAGGCGGGCTGGGCCTGGCCTTTTGCGGTCTGGCGGGCGAATTGGCATTCGAACGCCAATGACGCGATCCTGGAGGTGAACATGCTTGTTGGTATCCGTCCGGCAGAACATGCCGACCTGCGCGCGCTGCACGCGGTCATTGAACGGGCTTACCGGGGCGATAGCGCGCGACAGGGCTGGACGCATGAGGCTGATCTGCTGTTTGACGAGCGCACTGAATATGACACACTGGCTTCCATCCTTGAAACGCCCGGCACGTTGCTGTTGGTTGCCGAACGGGAATCTGCACCGATTGGCTGCGTCCAGATAACCGATCTCGGCAACTCCAATTGCTATCTTGGCCTGTTGTGTATCGACCCGGTGCTACAGGATAGCGGCCTTGGCAGACAGTTGATCGCCGCCGCCGAGCGTGAAGCGGCCACCCATTTTGGGGCACGGGAGATGGAAATGACGGTGATTGACCAACGCAGCGCACTGATCGCGTATTACGAGCGACGCGGCTATGGCCTGACAGGTGAGCGCCGTCCGTTGCCGGTGGATGTTGTTCCGCCATTGCAGATGGTTGTATTGGCAAAATCAATCGGTTGATTGCATCGCCCGAATGGCGGATATGCTGAACAACATAGAAAGAATAGCCAATGTTCATCGGCCACTATTCGGCGGCATTTGTCGCCGCCACCCACCCCAAGGCACCAAAACTCGGCACGTTGTTCATCGCAGCCCAACTGATCGATTTCGGCTTTTT
>JANNWX010000219.1:0-3002 GCA_031409315.1 Sphingomonadales bacterium
TGATGATCCCCTTGGTGCCGTTTGACCCTGATGAACCGGAGGATCCAGATCCTGCGCTACTACCGCCGGGTCCGCCGTTACCGCCGCCGCAGCCGCCGTTATGTGATCCGCGTGGCCCGCCGGGTCCGCCATTGCCGCCGGACGAAGCCGCTCCGCCGACACCGGGCTTGCCGGGCAACGTGTTGAAACCGCCAAATGACAAGATGTTGAGGACCGGTGCGGGGCCACCGAGATAAACGTTGCTGCCGCTGCCGCCGTCGCCGCCTCTCCCTCCGTTACCGCCTGTTCCGCCGTTGCCGCCCCGTCCGCCCGATCCGGCCCCTGCATCACAGGTGATACCATTCCAACGGCTCGGCCCGCCGCTGCCGCCTTGCCCGCCATCCTGACCGGGCTGGCCGCGTCCACCATCCCCGCCATCACTGCCCCGCGCTTTGACCAGCATATCGATATATTTGGGCCGGGGCGCACCCGGCTGCGTCAATATGTCATCGCTTAGAATATAGATTACGGGAGACGATACGCCGCGACTCCCAGATCGGCCGGTTGACCCACTCGATCCGTTTGCGCCCGGACCACCGTCAGAGGCCGAGCTGCCCGAATTGCCCTGACCAGCGGCCCCCGATTTGGGGATCGGGAATTGAACCGCCGGATTGATTGAACTTGTGGACGTAATAATGGTGAAACGCTCATCAGGTCCCGCGACGCGAAAGCTGCGCGCGACAATGGCGATCCAGGGAAATGAGCTTTCGGTAAGTTCGAGCAAAGAATTTGTCGAAAATGTGATCGTGTCTGCCTTCAATACCTGCCCGTTGAACTGGGTATTGGTGAGGACACTGTAGACGCTTCCCTGCGACGGAGCCGCCTTGATCCGTGCGGCAATGGCCGCATCCAGAGCGGGTGGCGGCGCGGGTTGTGAAACCGCGGGAGTGGATAAGAAAATGAGCGCTGATGCGGATGCAAGTTTGAGTAAGGCGGGTTTCATTTCAGTGTCTCCTGATGCTGCCAACAGGGCGACAGATAGGTTCGATTTGAACGAAAGCAGCGTGATGGCGATCACGGGCGGGGCTGGCGATCCCGACATAATATCGGATCGACCAATCAACAGGGGAAATCTGATGAACACGCACAAATCGATATTGATGGCTTCCACGCTTTTGATCGCGGCTCCGGCTGTGGCGGCAACGGAACCAGGCACCGGTCAAGTCATAGGTTATTTCTTGCCGAAAACAGAAATTGCCTTTGTCGTTTCACAGCGGATTACCGCTTGCCCCGAAGCAGGAAAGCCCCCAGAATTTGCAACTGAAATCCAAATGAAACCGCAAGCTGTTGCCGACAAATATATCGCCGTTGACATAAGGAGCGGCTGGCTTGCCGAGCGGACAACAAAATTGTCGTTACGTGCCAACGGGACGCTTGAGTCTTTCAATGCCGACACCAAAGGCCAAGGCGGCAAGGTTGTTGGCGCGATTGCCAAGGTGGCGGGCGTCGTCGCCGGTTTCGCGGCACCCGAAATTGCCGCTGCCAGCGCTTTGGCTACATTTGCAATGTCTTCAAACAAGATGTTCAAAGCCCGTTTCGCCGATCCCACAAAACCAGTTGCGCCGGACCCTATTAAGCCAGACCCGCTGATCTGCAAAAAAACGACAAGCGACGCGTTACAGAAAATCACCACCCTATCAACGGATATCAAAACGATAGAAACGAGAATCATTTCAGCGGGCGGAAATGCCGTAGACGAAGCGCAACTCGAACGATTGCGTACGAAGGTCACCAAGACCAAATCAGGCTTAACCCTGACGTCGGAAGCAACCATCGATCCGAGAGTGCCCCATCAACACGTAAATTCGGTCGACTTTCTAAAATGGTTTGAAGCTAATGCCAATGATGTTGCTGCGCTAGAAGCCAATAAGGTCGTCGGGCGATACGGCTATGTGATCACGGTTCAGCCTGATACCAATGTCAAGAAAATAGCACTAGCAGGAGACGGAACCAGAATCGAAGGGCCATCGCCCTATCTAGTTTACCAGCGCCCGGTTCCGACTGAGCTTGCGGCAATGCCGTGCGGTGTGCTTGTCGAACAAAGTATTGAACCGCGCTTGCCGAAAATCCTCGCCAATGATTGCAAGATTGATGGTAGCGACGAAGCCTTAGAAATCCGGACAACCAAGATTGTGCCGGTAGCGCAAAGCAGCGGCTATTTCTCGCTGAAAGTCGGGAAAGGTGGAATTTTTGGATCGCGCCAAGCCAAAGCCAAATTTGACGAGTTTGGAACCCCCTTGGAACTTGAATATGGAACAGCAGGCGGAAGTGCCGACATTGCAGACACGCTGGGCACAGTTGCAGATAGCGCAAAAGCAATTGATGGTTCCGAGCTCACGGCTCTTGAGCAGCAAATCAAACTCGAGGAAGCCCAGAAGAAGCTTGCTGACCTTCGGGCCAAAAAGCCTGACGAGTGAGACAGTGAATCGACGCGGATTGCGTGCTTTCTGGATTGTCTGGCTGAGACCGGTTGTGTGCGCGATGCGTGCCGGGTGGTCGGGCTTTCCAATCAGTCGGCTTATGTCCGGCGCGGCAGGTTTCCAATCTTTGCAGCGGATTGGGTTGCCGCTTTGGCGCGCAGCCCGAAGGGGGGCTTGGCGCAACTCAGGTTACGGCGGGGGCGACGGCGGGGATGATGCGTTTCGTGTGCCCGATACTGCATCGCTCCTCCTACGGCTGCGGCGGGGAAATCTGGGTGCGGGGCGTGACCGGCAAACCGGGCGGTTCATTTCTGCGCCTGCAGGCGCGACAATCATCAATTTTCATCCTGTGTGACGACCGTCACAGCGCTGTCACAGTATCATGCCTAATGAAGACTTGCGACCCGAAGGGTTGGCCCTGCGTTTTGGGGCTTCCTTCTCCTGGCGGCCCGTCTCCCCCTCCCGGGTGGCGGGCCGTTTTTTATGGCGGCGAACCTGCGTCATATCCGGTCAGCGTTTCACCCGCCCAATCGGGCAAGCGGC
>JANNWX010000220.1:0-21599 GCA_031409315.1 Sphingomonadales bacterium
CCAAAACGGCCGATCATCCTTGCGGGGCATAGCCAAGGAGCGCTGCACCTGACGCGTCTGATGAAAGACCGGGTCGCAGGCAAGGCCATTTCGAAGCGTATCGTCGCAGCCTATGTCATCGGTTGGCCAGTATCAGTGGCAAATGACGTTGGCCCAATGGGCCTTCCCGCCTGCACTTCTGCCGATCAATCGGGCTGCATTCTGGCTTGGCAGAGTTTTGGCGAACCGGCCGAAACTGACGTTTTGATGGAAACCTATAACCGATCAATCGGCCTTGATGGACGTCCACGTCGCGGTCAACCTATGGTTTGCGTCAACCCGCTGACTGGCGCGACCCGAAGCGCAGCCACGGCCTCTGCAAATCTTGGCATGCTCAAAAGCAATGCGGATTTTTCGGGCGGGACAATCATCCCTGGCGCAGTCCCAGCACGATGCGACAAGCAGGGTTTTCTGCTGATTGGCGAAGGCCCCGAATTTGGCCCCTATGTTCTGCCGGGCAACAATTATCATGTGTATGATTTCAGCCTGTTCTGGGTGAATATCGGCGTCGATGCGCGTCGCCGCCTGACGGCCTATTCCGCGCGATGATAACAACAAGTTCAGATGAATTCCGGGCCGCGTTTACAGGTGGTGCAAGGTTGATTGCGCTCGACGTTGGCACCAAGACAATCGGGACAGCATTCTGTGATGCGCAGTGGACATTCGCGTCGCCCGCGACACTGATCAAACGCAGCAAATTTTCAGCTGACAAAGCCGTGCTTGCGACCTTGATCGCAGAACAATCTGTTGCGGGTATTATCATCGGTCTGCCGCTCAATCTTGATGGAAGCGATAGCCCGCGCACCCAATCAACACGGGCATTTGCCCGCAATGTCGAACCGCTTGGGCATCCCATTCTGCTTTGGGATGAACGTTGGTCAACCCAAGCAGTCGAAAGGGCAATGATCGCCGCCGACGTCAGCCGGGCGAAACGGGCCGAGCGCGTGGACAGCGCTGCTGCTGCCTATATCTTGCAAGGGGCGATTGACGCCTTGACGCGCGCCTGACAGGCCACCTCTTGCCGCATCGCACGCACCGCGCTACGGAAGCACTTTAATGACATCAGCATCCTTCTTTCCCCACCGGCATCTGCTCGGCATATCGGGGCTTCAGCCGCATGAGATCAGCTATTTGCTCGACGAGGCAGAGCAATGGGTGACCTTGAACCGTTCTCTCACCAAACATGACGGTCGGCTGTCTGGTCTTACGCTGATCAACGCCTTTTTTGAAAATTCGACGCGCACTCTTTTATCGTTTGAAATTGCGGGAAAACGCCTTGGCGCGGACGTCGTTAATATGCATGCTGCAACGTCAAGCGTGAAGAAGGGAGAAACCCTGATTGATACGGCGATCACATTGAATGCGATGCGATCCGATGTGATCGTTATCCGTCACGCATCGTCGGGAGCCGTCGCGTTGATTGCGGATAAGGTTGACTGCCCGGTATTGAACGCAGGGGACGGGCAACACGAACATCCCACGCAAGCTCTGCTCGATGCATTGACCATACGGCGCAGAAAAGGCGCAATTGCTGGGCTAAAAATCGCAATTTGCGGTGATGTTCTCCATAGCCGCGTCGCGCGGTCGAACATCCTTGCGCTCACATCGCTGGCGGCCGAAGTCAGAGTGATTGGTCCAGCGACCCTGTTGCCGCGTGCGATCGAGGCGATGGGTGTCACACCGTTTACCGACATGGACGCCGGGATTGAAGATTGTGATGTTGTCATGATGCTGCGGCTGCAAACCGAACGGATGAACGGCGGGTTCGTGCCTTCACCGCGCGAATATCACGCGCTTTACGGATTGACCTATGACCGTCTGAAACGGGCCAAGACCGATGCCCTTGTCATGCACCCCGGCCCGATGAACCGCGGAGTGGAAATCGCCAGCGATGTCGCTGATGATGTCAATCGTTCGGTTATTGCCGAGCAGGTGGAAATGGGGGTTGCCGTTCGCATGGCCTGCCTTGATGTGTTGACCAGACAGCGCCGGGGATTGGCGACATGAGCCGGATCACCGCGATAACGAATGCAAAAGGCATTGATGGCCCGATCGTTATCGACGGCGATCTGATCGCATCCATTGGTGGCGCGATACCGGATGGTGCAGAAATTCTGGACGCAAACGGCGCGCATATTGCCCCAGGCATTGTTGATCTGGGTGTCTTTGCCATCGACAAGTCAGCGTTTATCGTCGGCGGCATAACGCGGGTCGCGTTGATGCCGGATCAGCGCCCGGTGCTCGATGATCCAGGCATTGTTCAGCGTTCGGCGCTTGCGGCAAAGCCGGACCTTTGGGTGCATCCTCTGGCCGCCGCAACCCGCGGTTTGGAAGGCCGTGAACTTGCCGAATATGCGATGATGCAACGGGCGGGCGCGAAAGCGGTTGCAACCGGACGAAGCTGGATCGCCGACAGCGGCGTGATGATGAAAGTGCTGGCATATGCTGCCGCGCTTGATCTGACGGTCATTACCCATGCCGAAGACGGCGGCTTAACGGCCAGCGCGGTCGCAACGTCGGGTGAAACCGCGACCCGACTAGGGTTGACCAGTGCACCTGCGTGCGCCGAGGCTTTGGCAATTGCCCGCGACCTAACGCTGGTCAGGGAAACTGGTGCACGCCTTCATTTTCGTCATGTGACAACTGACGCAGGGTTTGGCCTTATCCGCGCTGCCAAAGCGCAAGGGCTACCGATTTCCTGTGGAACGAGCCCGGCATATTGGATGTTGTCTGATATCGCCATTTCGGATTTCCGCACATTTGGTCGCCTTTCCCCACCCTTGCGGAGCGAATCCGACCGGTTGGCTACGCGGAAAGCCATCGGTGACGGGACCGTCGACATATTATGCTCATCCCACGATCCGCGCGGACCCGAGGCAAAGCGCCTTCCCTTTGCCGATGCCGAACCCGGGATGGCGGGCGCACAAACTCTCTTGTCCTTCGGGCTTGGGCTGGTCCGTGAAAAAGTGGTTTCGATGGGCCGTCTTTTCGACATGCTGTCAACGAACCCGTCAAAATTACTCAAGGTCAACTCTGGCATATTAGCGCCGGGAGCCCCGGCCGACATCATCCTGTTTGACCCTGATCTGCCATGGCAAATTGACGGATCGAAATTCGTCGGATCAGCCGGAAACACCCCGTTTGACAAATTACCGGTGCAGGGACGCGTTCTTCATACGATGAAAGGCGGCCGACTTCTCAGCTGACCGCCCTTCATCGTTATGAAAATACTTGCTTACCGCGCGGCGAGTTTGGTTTCGACACTCTTGCGGGCTGCCCAACGGATTGTTTCGTCACTGGCGATGGTTCGGATGAAACAGACGCCACCCGCCGCCTTGACTTGGGTGCAGACCCGTCCGGCATCCTGCCGTGATGCAAATCCGGTTACCGCGATCCGGTAAAGCGAACCGGCTTTCACTTTAACGCGGCTTTGAGACGCATCATAATTGCCGATGTTAGCCATTTTACGGTTGGCCTTGGCCCATGCCGCTTCAGCACGAGCCATGGTGGAAAAGGCCCCCAGTTGGACGACAAACTTACCGCTTTCGACCGGCTTATATGCCTTTTCCGTCACAAATTTCGTGCTGGCAGGAACGATCACCTGTTTGACCGGCAATGGCGAAGACCGGATGGTCGGCACTGCCGCAACTTCGAATGCAGGTGCCGGTTCGGCGGTAAAAATGGATGGTTCAAACGCCGCCTCTGCGACCACGGGTGCAGGAACTGCTTCCGGCTCAGGCAATGCCGCCGCCATCACTGGCTCAGAATTTTCGACCAATGCCAACGCAACTGGCTGACCAGAATCGCGCACTGGCGTCACGCCCAACAAGCTAGCGACCTGATCCCAGGCGGCGGTCGGGCGACTGAACGCTGCCCATTCAATGATCCGCTTATCGACCTGATCGGCTGGCAAATCCTGAGCAGCAACGGCGCGTGCTTCCATCCAGCGCCCCGACAGTGCATATGCAAGTGCCAGATTCTGGCGTATTTTCGCGTTGGCATCTGCACCGCGAGCTGCTGGTTCGAGTGCGCGAACAGCGGCCTGCGGATCACCCGCAAGCGCGACGGCCAGACCGTAATCTGCGGGTGCCAGCGCCGAGCGGTGGCTATCCAGAACAGCCAATGCGTCCGCAGTCTTGCCAAGCGCGGTTTGCGCCAAAGCCAGTTTAAGGGCGATCCGATCATGACCTGGATTGAGCGACAGCGCATCTTTCAACGCTGTTTCCGCGGATTGAAAACGCCCCGCAGCAAGATAGGATTCGCCCAACAACAAGCGATAGCCCGCGTCCTGCGGCATCGATGCGACAGCGCGTTCCGCCATAGCAACGGCTTTTTCGGCCTTGTGCTTACTGATTAATTTCTTGGCTTGGGCTGCATAGCTTGCGGCCGCCTTTGCCATCTGGCTACGCTGTGATGCGCTGACTGTTTTACCAGCCGTTGCACCAGCCCCAAAACTTGACACACCAGCAACGACAATCAGTGATGAGACTGCCATTTTCAAGAGATTGATGGTTTTCATGGTTCAGTTCCCCGTTTTCAAATTTCAGTTCGCGCTTGCGTTGGCGGCTGCCTTTGCCGCCGCATATTCATTGGTGATTGGCTGACGTGCCAAAAATTCATCGAGCGCCTGAGTGACGATCTGCTGTGCGGACCGGTGGTCAACAGCGCAGACCAGCCGCAGTTGCAAATGACGTTCGCCGTCCAGCCGCAGCGTGAAAGCGGCCTTGCCATTCGATCCAGGAGCCGCCCGTATTCGAACAGGTTCAACGACGACAGGCGACGGCTCTGCCAATGCCGGAGCTGTGAACTCCCGCGATAATATCTCATGTTGCTGAACAACGGCTGGCACATCACGTTGGATGATCGGAACATCCGACGCAAAAGCATGCACTTCCGCTGACCGGTTTTCGGTGCCCATATCGTTCCAGCCGAGATCTTCAAAATGATCGTCGGCGGGATGGCCATTTTGGCCAGTGTTCATCCCGTGTGAAACATGCGTCATCATGCCCTGACGCCGCATAGCAGGGGCTGCTTGCCCTTTGCGGGCGAGCAAGCTGGGCGACAATGATGCGAGTGGTTTGGCTTCCCCCATGTGACTTTCCTCCATCATTGCCCGGCAACCCGGCGACCAAAGCCTCCGGCTGCAGGTCGGTGGAAAGTGGGTGCCGCTGCGCCCGGCGCACTAAAGACCGTGCGGCGGAAATTCTTTTCCAGACGGTCGGATATATAGGACCAAAGTTCGACAACCTCTTTGGCTGAACGGCCATTGGGGTCGACTTCCATCACCGTCCGGCCATCAATCATCGACGCAGCATAATCCGTGCGGTGATGAAGAGTGACCGGGGCCACGGTTCCGTGCTGCGAAAGCGCAACCGCCGCTTCATAGGTGATTTTCGCTTTTGGCGTCGCACCATTGACAACGAAGAGCAAAGGTTTGCCTGCGCGATCACACAAATCGACCGTTGCGCCGACGGCGCGCAAATCATGCGGGCTTGGCCGGGTTGGGATGACGATCAATTCGGCTACGGCAATGACGCTTTGAATCGCCATTGTGATCGCGGGCGGCGTATCAATGACGGCCAAACGAAACCCCTGCTGGCGCAGCATTTCAAGATCACTGGCCAGTCTGGCTACAGTCGTCTGGGCAAAGGCAGGCAGTTCGGCTTCGCGTTCGTTCCACCAATCGGCCAGTGACCCTTGCGGATCAATGTCGATCAGAACGACCGGCCCGGCCCCAGCCAATTGTGCTTGGACCGCCAGATGCCCCGACAAGGTTGTCTTGCCAGATCCGCCTTTTTGCGATGCCATCGCCAATACGCGCATGTAGGATTCCCCGAATTGCAATTTCTCGGCGTCCCTGCTCGCACAGCTTTGGCTAATTTTGCGTTAACACGGGCGATGGAAACTGATTTAATCGGGTGATTGGCCAGACTTTATCAACGCTAATCCAGTGTTAATCATCGGGCACTAAAGGAAACCGTGAACAGATAGTGGAACGACGGATATGAAACCAAACTTTATTGCCCTTATTGCTGGCATCGCTTCATGCGCGCTAACATCACCGGCAATGGCCGATGTGAAGGCTGGTGTTGATGCTTGGTCGCTGGGTAAATATGATGTCGCGGTCAAGGAATGGCAGCCACTGGCCCAATTGGGCGACGCTGATGCCCAGTTCAATATGGCGCAGGCTTACCGTTTTGGACGGGGCGTTCCGGTTGATATGAAGCTTGCCGAAGATTGGTACCGCAAAGCCGCTGCGCAGGGCCATTTTCAGGCAGAGGATAATCTGGGCCTGATCATGTTCCAAAACAATAATCAGGCCGCTGCCATGCCGATTATCGAAAAGTCCGCCAATCGAGGAGATTCGCGTGCGCAATATGTTTTGGGGACGGCGTTGTTCAACGGTGACTATGTCGCCAAGGATTGGGTTCGCGCTTATGCGATGATGACCCGCGCCAGCGCCGCAGGGTTACCAAGGGCTTCGGCCAGTCTGGCGCAGATGGACACATATATTCCCGTTGAACAGCGGCAACAGGGTCTGGCGCTCGCCCGCGATATCGAAGCAAAAGCAGCCAAACCCCAAATGCCATCAGCGCCGACGCAAACGGCATCATCGGCGCGTATTCCGGCAAAACCATCACCTTCCCCCATCCGGGGTGTGGCGATGCCAGCATCATCAGTGGCAACCGCCCCGAAACCTGTCGCGACACAGAGTGTCAAACCACCCGCGCCAAAGCCCGCGCCTCAAAAACCAGCCCCTGTTGCCGCGCCCGGCAAATGGCGCATCCAGCTGGGTGCCTTTGGCAACGAAGCCAATGCGCGGTCGCTGTGGCAGCAATTGGAAAACGGCGTTGCCGGTTTATCCGCGCTGCAACCCTATCTGGTCAAATCGGGTAGCATCACCCGGTTGCAAGCCGGACCGCTGGCAAGTCGGCCTGCCGCCGACAAGCTTTGCTCGACGGTGAGTGCTGCGGGAAAATCCTGTCTCGTTGTCGCGCCCTGATCAGGCGTCAAATGGTCGCCCAGCGGGATTTGGGAATACCCATCGCATAAAGGATTGACGTGAGGTCGCCGTGGTTGATTTTCGCGGCAGCAGCAGCCGCAGTTTTTGGTTTGGCATGATAGGCGATGCCAAGGCCCGCCGTTTCGATCATCGGAATGTCATTGGCGCCGTCACCAACGGCTAAACTGCCTTTTTGGTCCAACCCCATACGGTCCATTTCATCGAACAATATATCCCGCTTGGCCTGCGCACCGACAATGGCACCGCTTACCGTTCCATCGAGCATGCCATTCGATATACCCAGACGATTGGCCAGAACCCGATCAAAACCGATCGCAGCACCCACTGGTTCTGCAAATCGGGTAAAGCCGCCTGACACCAACACCGCTCTGCCGCCCAAGGCCTTGATGGTCTGGATCAGCTCTTTCGCACCGGGCATGATTTTGACGCGTTCGGCAAGGCAGGACTCAATTGCGGATTCAGGCAATCCCGCCAACAAAGCAACCCGGCTGCGCAAGGCCGATTCAAAATCCAATTCGCCCCGCATTGCCCGTTCTGTCACGTCGGCAATTTGTGGTTTGATACCTGCATAATCCGCCAGTTCATCAATACATTCGACTGTGATCATCGTTGAATCCATATCAGCGACAATCAGTTTGCGTCTGCGGTCCGCCGACAATTGAACGACGACATCGGTTGAAAGTAGACATTCTTCCAGCAGGGATCGCGCTTTTGGGCCATTGTCACGGATGCTGATGTCACAGGCTGTTCCAGTTTCGATCCAATCGGTTCCAATTGTTTCGATGCCATGGGCAGACAGCAGGTCTGTGGCCGCAGAAATATCGCCTGCGGTCAACCGGTCTGCTGCTATAAGCGTTGCTGTGAACATGAAACTTTCCAAAAAGCGGTTGCCACTGATGCTTATTGCGGGGCCAACGGCGTGCGGCAAGTCCGCATTGGCACTGGCGCTTGCAAAATTGTTGCCCTCAACAATCATCAATGCCGATGCCAGTCAGGTTTACGGCGATTTGCGGATCGTTTCTGCCCGCCCGACTCCCAAGGATGAGCAGGATGCGCCACACCGGCTGTTCGGTCATGTCGATGGTTGTCGGACCTATTCAGCAGTTGAATGGGCCCGTGATGCGAAACGCGAGATCACACGTTCGCAAGAGAATTGGCGACTGCCGGTGCTTGTTGGCGGCACAGGTTTATATATTCGGACATTGTTGGATGGTATTGCCCCGGTTCCGGAGATTGATCCAAAAATCCGCTTCATTGTCCGTTCGATGGCTGTTTCTGACGCCTATTGTGCATTGAGCTCCGAAGACCCCGAGGCGGCGGCGCGCCTGTCACCAAACGATACGACACGCGTATTAAGGGCTTTAGAGGTCGCCCGATCAACCGGAAAACCGCTTTCGGAATGGCAAAAAGCGCGTCATGGCGGCATCGCCGATCAAGTAGATTTGATCCCAATCATCCTGTTGCCACCACGAGAATGGCTGTTTGAACGATGCGACGCACGATTTGCCCACATGCTGAAATCGGGGGGAATGGACGAAGTGAAAGCGTTGCTGGCCCGAAATCTTGACCCCGACCTGCCGGTGATGCGGGCGATTGGGGTACGGGAAATTGCCGCGATGATCGCCGATCCCCAAACAGCGGAAGTTAGCGAAGTTGCCGCGCAACGTGCAACCCGGAATTATGCCAAGCGACAATATACATGGTTCCGGAATCAACCCCCCGCCCATTGGCAGCGATATGAAAAGCAACTTAATGCTGATAGTATCAATGATTTAGCAATAAAATTACGCAATATGACGTTGACAGGTTAGTTTCCTACGTTTAGCGGGCATCGCTTGCAACAACTGTGCTGCAATGCAACACGAACCCGGCAAATTTTGGAGTGCGCCAGTATGGCAAAGGAAATGTCAGGAGCCGATATCCTCGTCGAGGCGCTGTGCGACCTCGGGGTCGACACGATTTTTGGCTATCCCGGCGGCGCGGTGCTGCCGATTTATGACGCGATTTTCAAGCAAAAGCGCATCCGCCATATCCTTGTCCGGCACGAACAAGCCGCCACCCACGCCGCCGAAGGCTATGCCCGGTCAACCGGCAAGCCTGGCGTTGTGCTGGTTACATCTGGTCCGGGTGCGACCAATGCGGTTACTGGCATCACCGACGCACTGATGGATTCGATCCCGATGGTTGTCATCACCGGGCAGGTTGCCACCCACCTGATCGGCAGTGACGCGTTTCAGGAGGCTGACACCGTTGGCATCACCCGCCACTGCACCAAGCATAATTATCTGGTGAAATCGCCCGCAAAGCTTGGCGATATCATTCACGAAGCTTTCCATATAGCCACCACTGGCCGTCCGGGCCCGGTGGTTGTCGATATTCCCAAAGACGTGCAAGTTGCAACCGCACCCTATAAAAAACCCGGCCCGATCCAGCACAAAAGTTACAAGCCTCAGATCAAGGGCGACATCGCCCTGATCGAGGCTGCGGTCGATATGCTGGCCGCCGCTGAGCGACCGATTCTGTATACCGGCGGCGGCATCATCAATGCAGGCCCGGGGGCGAGCCAGTTGTTGCGCGAACTTGCCCGGATCACCGGAGCGCCCGTAACCTCGACCCTGATGGGCCTCGGTGCGTTCCCTGCGTCCAGCGATCAATGGCTGGGTATGCTGGGCATGCACGGCACATATGAAGCCAATTTCGCGATGAACGAATGCGATCTGATGCTGTGCCTTGGCGCGCGCTTCGATGACCGGGTGACCGGCAGGCTGGACGCATTCAGCCCGAAATCGAAAAAAATTCATGTCGATATCGACCGCAGCTCGATCAACAAGACGATCCGCGTTGATCTGGGCATTGTTGGCGACGTTGGCCGCGTTATGGAAGATATGATCAAGGTCTGGAAGGGCCGCCAACACCAAAAGGGTGATCTTACCGCATGGTGGGCAAAGATTGACGGCTGGCGTGAGAAGAAAAGCCTGTCCTTCCCCGCGTCGAAATCGGAAATCATGCCGCAACACGCGGTGCGCGCCCTGTGGAATGCGACCCATGCCAAAAACCCGATCATCACGACAGAGGTTGGTCAGCATCAGATGTGGGCCGCCCAGCATTTTGATTTTGAAGGGCCGAACAAATGGCTGACATCAGGCGGCCTTGGCACAATGGGTTACGGCTTGCCCGCCGCCATCGGTGCTCAGCTTGGCAATCCGAACGCATTGGTCATCGATATTGCCGGTGAAGCATCGATCCAGATGAACATTCAGGAACTCGGCACAGCGACGCAATATCGGCTTCCGGTCAAGATTTTCATCCTCAACAATGAATATATGGGCATGGTCCGTCAATGGCAGGAACTGACCTATTCGGGCCGTTATTCCGAATCCTACAGCGACAGCCTGCCAGATTTCGTCAAGCTAGGCGAAGCTTATGGCTGGAAGGGTATCCGCATCGAACATCCTGATGATCTCGACAGCGGCATCGCGGCCATGCTGGCCCATGACGGGCCGGTGATCGTCGATTGCATGGTAGCAAAACTCGCCAATTGTTTCCCGATGATCCCGTCGGGTGCCGCCCATATTGATATGATCCTTTCCGATCATATTGTTTCGGGCGAAATGTCTGACGAAGCGAAGGCCCTGGTCTGATGCACATCAATGAAGGCCAGCATGAACGGCATACGCTGTCGGTGACCGTTTCCAACGAACCGGGCGTTCTCGCGAGGATTGCCGGCATGTTCACCGCGCGCGGTTATAATATCGAAAGCCTGACTGTGGCAGATATTACCGACGATGACAGTGTCAGCCGCATTACCATTGTCACCAGCGGCACACCTGCTGTCATCGAGCAAGTGGTGGCACAGCTTGACAGGCTTGTTCCCGTCCACAAAGTCACGGACTTGACCGTGCTTGGCGATCATGTTGAGCGCGAGCTGGCTTTGGTAAAAGTGGCTGGAACCGGCGATCAACGGATCGAAGCGTTACGGCTTGCCGAAGTTTTCAGGGCCAATGTTGTCGATACGACAATTTCGAGCTTTGTTTTTGAAGTGACCGGCGCATCGACCAAGATCGACCGGTTCGTCGAATTGATGGGAGACATCGGCCTTGTCGAGGTCGCCCGCACTGGCATTGTTGCCATGGCTCGGGGTAAGGAAGCGGTTTAGCCCCGCACTCAAATTTCAAACTAAGGAACGAAATAATGCGCGTATATTATGATCGTGATGCCGATCTTAAATTGATTGAAAACAAGAAGATCGCCATCATCGGCTATGGCAGCCAGGGCCATGCCCATGCGCAGAATCTGCGCGATAGCGGTGTCAAGGATGTGGCCATCGCACTGCGCCCTGGTTCGGCAACCGCGGCCAAAGCCGAAGGGGCGGGCTTCAAGGTTATGGCCAATGCCGATGCGGCCAAATGGGCCGACATCATCATGATGCTTGCACCCGATGAGCATCAAGCGGCAATCTATGCCGACGACCTTCATGCCAATATGAAACAAGGGGCTACGCTGGCCTTCGCACACGGCCTGAACGTCCATTTCGGGCTGATCGAACCACGCGCCGATCTTGACGTGATCATGATTGCCCCCAAAGGCCCCGGCCACACGGTGCGCAGCGAATACCAAAAGGGTGGCGGTGTCCCCTGCCTGATCGCAATCCATCAGGATAAGAGCGGCAACGCGCATGACATTGGTCTGGCCTATGCCAGCGGCGTCGGCGGCGGGCGCAGCGGGATTATCGAAACCAATTTCCGTGAAGAATGCGAAACCGATCTGTTTGGTGAACAGGCCGTGCTTTGCGGCGGCATCACCCATTTGATCCAGGCTGGTTTCGAAACCCTGACCGAGGCCGGATATGCCCCGGAAATGGCCTATTTCGAATGCCTGCATGAAACCAAGTTGATCGTTGACCTGCTGTATGAAGGCGGCATCGCCAACATGCGCTATTCGATCAGCAACACCGCAGAATACGGCGATATCGTGACCGGCCCCCGGATCATTACCGACGAGACCAAGGCCGAAATGAAGCGCGTTCTGGCCGACATCCAGTCGGGCCGGTTCGTCAAGAATTTCGTGCTCGACAATCGTGCTGGTCAGCCTGAACTCAAAGCGAGCCGCAAGGCCGCTGCGGCGCACCCGATTGAAAAGGTCGGCGCTGAACTGCGCGCGATGATGCCGTGGATAGCCAAGAACCAGTTGGTGGATAAAGCGAAGAATTGACGAGTGATCGGTGGGGATAGGAGCCCGCCCCCGCATCCCCCCGATCCCTTACTGACATCAGTTTCAATAAAGGACTTGACGATTACGTCAGCCATAGTCACTTTCGGCAGCTTCCAACCGACCGGAAAGTGACCATGCGCCAAATTGTTCCCGTCTTGCTCCTCGCCATATCAGTGCCATTGCTGGCGCAGGATGCCCCGTCACCGGTTGAGGATGCCATCGTGCAGGATGCAACAGAGGCGCTCTCTGAACCCCTGCCCCTTACCCCGCCCGCTGAGATGCCAACCGAGCCACCCGGCACGCCCGACCCGGCGCTGGCAACCGGCGGGACATATAGCGTGGAGCCGACCCACAGCCTGATTGCATGGCGGGTCAACCATTTCGGATTTAACGATTATTTCGGCCTGATGGGTAGCCCGACCGGCACCCTGACACTCGACAAGGAGAAGCCGGATCAATCGTCGATTCTGATTGAAATTCCGGTTGGCGAGATTTTTACTGCCAATGCAAAGCTGACCGAGCATTTGAAATCGAAAGATTTTTTCAACGTCATCAACATGCCGACCGCGCAATTTGTGTCGAAAACAGTCAAGGTCAACGGCACCCGCGCGACGATAAATGGCACCCTCACCATGCTGGGCAAATCCAACCCGGTCACGCTGGAGGCGACCTTTACTGGCGCTGGAATCAATCCGTTCAACAAAACGGAAACAATTGGCTTTCGCGCAACAACCGCGATCAAGCGCAGCGAATGGGGATTGGCCAGCGGTATCCCATTGGTGTCAGACCGCGTCGATCTGGCGATCACCGTCGCCTTTGAAAAACAGGGATAGCATTATGGCCGTTGAACATTTTGATATGCTGATTATCGGTGCCGGGATATCGGGCATAGGCGGCGCTTATCACATCCAGAAGAGCCTGCCGGGTAAAAGCTTTGCCATATTGGAAGCGCGTAGCGAGATTGGCGGAACATGGAGCCTGTTCCGATATCCCGGTATCCGTTCTGACGTTGATATGCACACATTCGGCTTTGGCTTCAAACCGTGGCGCGACCGTGAAGCCATTTCCGACGGTGACAAGATACTTGCCTATCTGAATGAGGCAATTGATGAAAACGGGCTACGCCCGCACATCAGACTGGGCACCCGGTTGACGCATGCCAGCTGGTCCAGCAAGACCGCGCGCTGGACGGTGACCATCGAACAGAATGGAAAAACGTCAGAGATCAGCTGCACTTTCCTATATTTCGGGTCCGGTTATTATTCATATTCCGAAGGCCATTATCCAGAGTTCCCGGATCAGGATAAATTTGCCGGCACGATTGTAAAGCCCCAATTCTGGCCGGAAAACCTGGACTATAAGGGCAAGAAAATTGTCGTCATCGGCAGTGGCGCTACGGCCATAACCATTGTGCCATCCATTGCCGATGATGCTGCCCAGGTTACGATGTTGCAGCGATCACCAACCTATGTCGTGCCGCGACCTGCCCAGGACAAGGTCGCCAATTTTCTGTTCAAATATATGCCCGACAAGATCGCCTATCCGATGATCCGGTGGCGCAACATTCTGCTCGGCATGTATTTTTTCAATCTGTGCAAGAAACAGCCCGACAAGGTGAAGACCCATATCCTGAGCATGGTCCGCGAAGTCGTTGGCCCGGATTATGATATCGCGACCCATTTTACGCCATCCTACAAACCGTGGGACCAACGCATGTGCGTCGTGCGCGATGGCGATATGTTCAGGCAGATCAGATCCGGCAAAGTATCGGTGGTTACTGACCATATCGACAGGTTCACCACGCACGGCATCAAGACGGTTTCGGGCACCGAGATTCCCGCCGACATCATTGTTTCGGCGACCGGATTGAAAGCCGAGATTTTCAGCGGCGTGAAGCTTGAGGTTGATGGAAGAGTGGTCCGGATTCCCGAAACCATCGCCTATAAAGGCTTCATGTATAGCGGCATCCCCAATCTGGCACTTGTCACTGGATATTCAAATGCCGGATGGACGCTGAAAGCCGATTTGATCAGCGAATATATTTGCCGGCTGATCAATCATATGGACAAGACCGGCAGTGATTATTGCGTGCCCGATGCGACAGGTGTGGTGGCATCTGAAACGCCCCCCTTCGCGCTGGAATCAGGCTATGTCATGCGCGCTCTGGACCGGATGCCAAAGCAGGGCACGGCCGAACCCTGGGTTGCCAACAACAATTATTTCCGCGATCTTATGCAGGTTCGCTATGCCAAGATTGACGACGGGGTGATAAAATTCCGCAAGGCGGCTGCGGATGATGGCGCAGCGAACGAACCGGCGATGCTTGAGGCTGCCGAATAGCTGGACTTATTAACCAACCGACGGCATAGGGATGCTATGTCAGCGCACCGCGCCCTTCTTCTACGACTTACGCGCCCTTAGGCGCGGGTGATCCTGTGCGACCGATTTGGCCTGCACGACGCGACCTAAGGGCAAATCCAAACCTTCCCGGCAAGTTGCTTGCCTGCCCCTTTGATAGTTGAAGAAGAATCGAAACCGACATGACGATGCTGCGCAACCCGGCAACCAAATACCGACCCTTCCCGCAGATTGACCTGCCAGACCGGACATGGCCGGGCCGGACGATCACCTCTGCCCCCCGCTGGCTTTCCACCGACATGCGCGACGGAAATCAGGCCCTGATCGACCCGATGGATAGCGAGAAAAAGCAGCGGTTTTTTGATCTGCTGATCAAAGTCGGGGTAAAGGAGATCGAGGTCGGCTTCCCCGCCGCTGGGGCGACCGAATTTGATTTTATTTCCGGCCTCGTCACATCAGGCAAAATTCCAGACGAGGTGATCGTTCAAGTGCTCACCCAGTCGCGGCGCGACCTGATCGAAACAAGTTTCCAATCTTTGCGCGGGGCGCGAGCGGCGATTGTTCATCTTTACAATGCTGTATCCCCCGCTTGGCGCAAAATCGTATTCCAGATGGACAAGCCAGACATCAAGGAGATTGCCGTAACAGGCGCAAAAATCCTGCGTGATGAAGCGGCCAAACAACCCGACACCGACTGGCATTTCGAATATAGCCCCGAAACATTCTCCACGGCTGAAATCGATTTTTCGGTTGAGGTATGCGCGGCGGTGATGGAGGTTCTTCAGCCAACGCCGGAGCGGCCGATCATCTTCAACCTGCCCGCAACTGTTGAGGCCGCGACGCCAAATATCTACGCTGACCAGATCGAGTATTTCGGACGCGCAATCCCCAACCGGGACAGCGTGATCATCAGCCTGCACACCCATAATGACCGCGGCACCGGCGTGGCCGCGACCGAGCTTGGTTTGCTTGCCGGGGCCGACCGGGTTGAGGGCTGTTTGTTCGGCAATGGAGAGCGAACCGGCAATGTCGATCTGGTTACAGTCGCGCTCAATATGTATACGCAAGGCATTGATCCCGGTCTTGATTTTTCAAACATTGATCAGGTGATCCAGACAGTTGAATATTGCAACGCCCTGCCCGTCCACCCGCGCCATCCCTATGCCGGGGAACTGGTGTTCACCGCCTTTTCGGGGAGCCATCAGGACGCGATCAAGAAGGGATTCGCGGCGCAATCGACCCGCAATGATAAGCTTTGGGAGGTGCCGTATCTGCCGATTGATCCGGCTGACCTTGGCCGGTCGTATGAAGCGGTAATCCGCGTCAATTCGCAGTCGGGCAAAGGCGGGGTTGCGTGGGTGCTGGAACAGGACAAGGGGCTAAAACTGCCCAAGCGGTTGCAGGCCGATTTTTCGCGCCATGTGCAGGCGCTTGCCGATGAAACCAGCCGCGAGCTGAATGCCGACGATATTTGGCACTGTTTTGCAGGCACCTACCGCATCGACGGGGATCAGCCGTTCAACCTGATCGACTATCACGAAACCCGCGCTCCGGGCGGCGACCGGATATTCACCGGCAAGATCGCAGTTGACGGCAAGGAACGTTCGGTGAGCGGACGGGGCAACGGCTTGATTTCAAGCATAATCGCGGCATTACGCGATAGTTTTGGCGTCACCCTCGACGTCACAGACTATAGCGAACATGCCATCGGCCACGGTGCCGACGCACAGGCCGCCGCTTATGTCGAATGTAAAGCCCCAGACGGCATGACGGTCTGGGGCGTCGGCGTTGACGTTGACATCGCCACGGCGAGTGTGCGCGCTGTCCTGAGCGCGGCGAACGGCATCCGGTCCTGACGCGCACCGCCAGCGAAGGGAAAATGCGCTCCAACCCGTTAGAGGCATATTCGGGAGTCGCACCACAAACCGCTTGTTTGAAAGGATGACCAAAATGAACACCAAGACCATCATCACATCGACTGCTTTTGCAGCGACTTTTGCGCTTGGCGTGCTCGCCAATGCGGTATCGGCAGATCAACCCAAGATGCACGATGCCCTAGGCAATCTGCGTGAAGCACGCGCCGATCTGCAAGCGGCCAATAATGATAAAGGTGGCCACCGCAAACGTGCGATTGCCAATGTGAATGCTGCGATAAATCAAGTGGAGGCCGGCATCCGGTTTGACCGGCGGCACTGATTTTCCTTCTCTACGGTAATTGCGTTGCTGCCGTAGACTGATTCCATACCAGCATGGCATCAAAGCTGTGAATCACCCGGACGGCTTCAGGATTGTTCAATTCCTTTAGCCGTCCCTGAGAGGTGGCAATGGACCGCAGCGGCCGGAGATCCAGAAGCCCGAGACCGTTTTTTGGCAGGACATCCAGCAGAAACCCGAGGCCAAAGCCATCCGCGAACATGTCGGTCGGCACCGATTTCGTCTGGATGACAGTTGCATCCATCTGCCCGTGCGCCCCGCCGATGCCGCCACCTACAACCAGGTGAAAGCTCTTGCCGCCGCGCAGTGTCGCTGCCTCTGATGCGAGCGACCCGATATCAAACACGCCGGTCCAGGATACACCGCGCATCATGTGGTTAGCCCCGAATTTCAAGATGGTTTTCGCCCACCGCCCCTCTGTCTGCTGCACAATCTGTGAGATAAAATTCTTGCGATTATATAATGCACGCCTCTGGTTTGATCCCCAGCCAGTCGTGCGTTGGAGTTTATTGATCTCAAGCGTTTCGACCAACAGTTCGAGGATTTCAGCAACGGCGGGAGATGGGCTTTTCCACGCCTCGACCAGCGCGAGGGCCAATGCTGGTTCAACTGAAAACATCGGCAGCGCATCTGGATTCCCTTGTGATTTCCATCGCTTCCAGCCTTCCTGGCACGCAGAATCAAACGCCATGAAGGCCGTTTTTGCAGTTGCTGGAACATGCGGTCGCAGCATATCCATCAAACGCCTGTCAGCGAGCACTTCATAATCCAGGCCGACAATCGCCTGTTGACCCCTCCGCGCCATTGACCGGACTTTGACCAGTAATTCAGCCTCGCTCTGCCAATTGAAGAACGCCGGACCGGGCCCAATCTGCCGAAGATAGCGCGCCAATTGCGCAAAGCCACCCGATGATTCCCGATCAAGTTCAGAAGCAATAGTTGGCGATATTTCGATTGCCAGTTTTTCATAACCAGCCGGATGAAGCGCCGCAAAGAGCGCGCCGGTCAAGACCGGGATTTCGGCCAAGCCATGTTCTTCACCAACCAGAAAATAGTCGGCCTCAGCGCCTTCACGGACCAGCAGATCCCAACCGGGACCGGAAAATTGGTGCCCGTCAAAAGCGATTGGATGAATATGGTCCTTGGCGCGCGCAACCAATCGAGAGAGAACGGAGGCGGGCGGCGGTGACGGTGTTGCAGGGTTGAAGGCGTTTGGGGTTGAAGGCGTTTGGGCAGTCGATGTGCCAGCCACCGCGACAATAACCGGCGCGGCAAGCAGGGCGCGACGCGAAACTTCCATAATGCCAAATCCGATCTGGACACTCCGTCCACCATAGTGTGTTATTTAAATAATACACTATGGTGGACGGATGCCGCTGTCAACTGCAACAAAAAAAGGCCCGGAATTTCTCCCGGGCCTTTTCGCTTAGCTTCAATTCGACTCTAACGCTTTTTCTTATCCGCCCAGATCGTCTGGTATGACATCCAGGTGAGGCCCGCAAAGATCAGCAGGAAGATAAGCGCGGCAACACCCGCACGGTTACGGTTTTCCAGCTTGGGCTCGGCAGTCCAGACGAGGAATGCCGTCACGTCTTTGGCCATTTGATCGACCGTTGGCTTTGGACCGCCCTCAGCATAGGTCACCTGTCCCTCGGTGGTCAGCGGCGCTGGCATCGCAAGGTTCAGGTTGGCAAAATAGGGATTGAAGTGGGTCGTTGCACTGGGCATCGAATCCGGGAAGCGTTTCTGCAAAGCCGCTGGTGCCGCCTGATAGCCGGTCAACAATGAATAGACATAGGCTGTGCCGTCATGCCGGGCCTTGGTCATCAGCGACAAATCAGGCGGGATCGCATTGCCATTGGCGGCGCGCGCAGCGACATCATTGGCATAAGGAAGTGGGAACCGGTCAGCGGCCAGCGATTTGCGCGTTGCAGCTTCACCGGTATCGGGATTGATCGACGGCGTTTCAATCGGCCATTCCGACGCGATTGTTTTGACCTGACCCGGTTCGTACCCAATGCCTTCTAGGTCGCGAAACGATACGAAGCGCAAGCTGTGGCACGCGGCACAGACTTCTTTGTAAACCTGAAAACCGCGCTGCAATTGCGCCCGATCAAATTTCCCAAGCGGGCCATCGCTGGCCAGTTCAAGATGCTTTGCGTGCTTGTGAAAAGCGTGTTCTGCGGTTTCGACAGCTGGTTCACTGATATAGCTGACCCCGCCCATCAAGGCGGATACCATCAGCCAACCCGAAAAGAACAGGCCGATAAGGAACGCGAGCGATGTGACGACATTCGCTTTGGCAAAGGCGATGAGTTCAAAGGTGCGATTCATCATGTATCTCCGCCTACTTGGCTTTCTTGGCTTTGACGCCAGCGGCGTTGGGACCCAGCACCGATTCGGTGATGGAATTCGGCAATGGCAGCGTCTTTTCGATCCGCGAGATGATCGGCAGGATGATCAGGAAGTGGGCGAAATAATAAGCAGAGAATATCTGACTGATAAGGACAATTTCAGCCGTCGCATGCGAACCGCCGCACCATCCGAGCACGATGATGCAGGGAATCAGCCCAAACCAGAAGAAACGCCGGAACAAGGGACGATAATGGCCCGACCGCACCGGTGACGTATCCAGCCAAGGCAGGAAGAACAGCAGCAGGATCGAAGCAAACATCGCGAGCACGCCGAGAAGCTTTGCCGGAATGAACAGGAAATCGATCGTGAAGGCGCGCAGAATCGCATAATAGGGCCAGAAATACCATTCAGGAACGATGTTTGCTGGCGTCGACATCGGATTGGCCGGAATATAATTGTCGGGTTCACCAAGGAAATTCGGCGCGAAGAACAGCAGGATTGCAAAAACGATCAGGAAGATCGCCAGCCCGAAACCATCCTTTGCGGTATAATAAGGGTGAAACGGCAGCGTATCCTGTTCCGCCTTCACTTCGACACCCGTCGGGTTGCCAGAGCCGGGGATATGCAAAGACCAGACGTGGAGAATGATCACCCCAAGAATGACAAAGGGCAGCAGATAGTGGAGCGAGAAGAATCGGTTGAGCGTCGCATCATCGGGCGAAAACCCGCCAAGTAGCCATGTCTGGATGGGTTCGCCGACAATTGGAATCGCCCCGAACAGGCCCGTAATCACCTTGGCACCCCAAAAGCTCATTTGGCCCCAGACAATCACATAGCCCATGAAAGCGGTGGCCATCATCAACAGGAAAATCACTAGGCCAAGCAACCACACCACTTCACGCGGTTGTTTGTAAGACCCGTAAAACAGCCCGCGGAAAATGTGGATATAGACCACAATGAAGAACATCGACGCGCCGTTGGCATGGGCATAACGCAGGAACCAGCCCGAATTCACATCGCGCATGATATGTTCAACCGAATCGAAGGCCTGACCCGCATCGGCCGAGAAATGCATCGCAAGCACGATGCCGGTGATGATCTGAATCATTAGCGCGACGCCAGCAAGCACCCCGAAATTATACCACCAGTTGAAATTGCGCGGTACAGGATAACCGCCACCAATCGCGTTATAAACGAGGCGCGGCAACGGCAGCCGTTCGTCAAGATAGCGCATGAACGGGTGGGTTGGCTGATAATTGGCTGCCCAGGGAAAACTCATCGTCTGTTATCCTTAACCGACTTGAACAACGGTGTCTGAAGTGAAAGCATAGTCCGGCACTTCGAGGTTTTTGGGTGCCGGGCCTTTACGGATGCGCGCTGCGGTATCATAATGCGAGCCGTGGCACGGACAAAAGAAGCCGCCAAATTCACCCTTCACTTCGCCAGCAGCAGCGCCAAGCGGCACGCAGCCAAGATGGGTGCACACGCCCATTGTAATCAGCCACTGCGATTTTCCAGCCTTGGTCCGTTCTTCAAGCGATTGTGGATCACGCAGTTCGGCAAGATCAACATTTTCCGCAGCCGTCACTTCAGCGGGCGTCAAATGGCGGACAAACAGAGGCTGTTTGCGGAAAATGGTTTTGATCGACTGCCCGGGTTCAATCGCTGTCAGATCGATTTCAACCGATGCATCAGCCAGAACGTCCGCCGATGGGTTCATCTGGTTGACGAGCGGGAGGACGATGGCAACCGCCCCCATCCCGGCGAAGCTGCTTGCCGCGATATGAATGAAATCACGGCGACGAACGCCGTCATCAATTGCCGCACCTGCGCTTTTTTTTGTGACCGTGGCCATAAATATCTGTCTGCCTTCACATCGACCTGCGTCCGATTCCGCACACCTGTCCGCAGACAGTAACAGAATTCCGCGACGCTTGTCCCCCAAGATCGTTAGAATTGCGAGGCTGATAGCGCCGTTCTTGCGCGTTGCAAACCCGAATTTGTCGTTCTTGTGAAGGATATATGAAATCGCCTATCGCCCCTTCATGCGAATTGCCCTTTATCAACCCGAAATTCCCGGCAATGTCGGCGCTATCCTGCGGCTTTCAGCCTGTTTTGGGGTTGGCGTTGATATCATCGAGCCTTGCGGATTCGTCTTTTCCGACAAAAGGATGCGACGGGCGGGCATGGACTATGCCGATCATGTCGCCATTGTTCGCCATGTTGACTGGAACGCATTCACGGCGACCAAGCCGCGCAGAATTATCTTATTGTCATCAAAAGCAACAATCCGCCTGACCGATGCCACGTTCAACGCGGATGACACGTTGCTGATGGGTCAGGAAAGCGCCGGTGTTCCCGACGGGGTGCGCGACACATGCACTTTTTCGGTGCGCAT
>JANNWX010000221.1:0-2656 GCA_031409315.1 Sphingomonadales bacterium
CACCAGCGAAACCGCTGCGACTTAGCGCGACTGTAGCGCAACCTGATGAATGGCTGATCGGCTTTGGCGATGTGAAAGGTGATCGTTCATTGAGCGAGAATGGCGACCTGATCGAAGCCGCAGCGAGGCTTTTTGATTTGCTGCACATTGCCGATGAGAGTGAGAAAAAGCGGATTGCGGTTGCACCAATTCCAGATGCGGGCCTAGGCCGCGCAATCAATGACAGGTTACGTCGCGCCGCGACGCCAGCTGGTAGCATGGCATAGTCTTGGATTACCGTATCCTGTCGGCATAGCCCTTGCGTAGTTTTGCCAGTTTGGGCGGGATGAGAGCAAGGCAATATCCATTGCTTTGCCCTTCGCCGTCCCAATAGCGTTGGTGATAGTCCTCCGCTGGATACCAGGTTGCCAGTGGCTCAATCTTCGTCACAATGGGGGCTGGCCAATCAGGTTGAGCGCGGGACATTGCGGCCCGCGCATCGGTCTCTTGCGCGGGTGAATGCGGGAAAATCGCCGAACGATATTGCGTACCAATGTCGTTGCCCTGACGATTGAGTTGCGTTGGATCATGCGTCGCAAAAAAAATATCGAGCAAGTCACCATAGCCTATTTGGTCAGCATCATACCCGATGCGGATTGCTTCGGCATGGCCGGTTGTACCGCTACACACCTGCCGATATGACGGATAGGCGACAGCGCCGCCAATATAACCGCTTTCAACCGAACCCACGCCGACCAAATTCTGGAAAACGGCCTCTACGCACCAGAAACATCCGCCGGCAAATGTCGCAATTTGTTGATTGGGCATAGTTGAATTCCTGTTGCATTGAACTTGGGTGAAATGACGCGCAATTGGTGGCGTTGCAAGCTGCTTCGTCCACAATATAGCAATCGTTACAATGATCTGGCTTTTCAGCGCATGCTTGGTATAGCCGCGCAAGCCGCCTATCGGGCCATATACGAACGACATTTGCGAAACGGCGAACTTGATGACTATTTTGATTACGGGCGCGGCGGGCTTTATTGGATTTCATCTGTGTCAGCGATTGTTGGCGCGCGGCGATCAAGTCATCGGTATCGACAATCTCAACGATTATTATTCGGTGCAATTGAAACGCGACAGAATTGCCACGATCAAGTCAGCGAACGCCAATGCTTTCACATTCATTGAAACTGATTTTGCCAATGACGCGGCGCTAACAAACGCGCTCGCGCCGCACAATTTTGATCGCATCGCGCATTTGGGCGCACAGGCGGGCGTCCGTTATTCAATCGACAATCCGCGCGCTTATGTTCAATCGAACCTTGTCGGGCACCTGAACATGCTGGAAATCGCACGCGAGCGGCGAATTCCAATGGTCTACGCCTCTTCATCATCAGTTTATGGCGGCAACGAGACTTTGCCTTTCAGGGTTGAAGAGCGCGTCGATCATCCGTTGTCGCTCTATGCTGCGACCAAGAAGGCCGATGAATTGATGAGCGAAACTTATGCCCATCTCTACCGCATTCCGCTCACCGGGCTGCGTTTTTTCACTGTTTACGGTCCGTGGGGCCGCCCGGATATGGCGATGTGGATTTTCACCAAGGCGATATTGGAAGGATCGCGCATCAAAGTCTTCAATCAGGGCGAAATGCGACGCGACTTCACCTATATCGACGACATCGTCACTGGTATTGTCGCCTGTCTAGACACACCACCAGTCGATGACGGCACGCCCAAGGCAGGTGGCAGCCGCACCCCGCACCGCCTTTACAACATCGGCAACCACCGGTCTGAAGAGTTGACCGAGATGATTGCCATTATCGAACGCGAATGCGGGAAGGCGGCGATCCGCGAAATGCACCCGATGCAGGACGGTGATGTCAAAGAAACATTTGCTGACATATCCGCGATCCAGTCTGATCTTAATTTTTCACCCACCACGACAATTAACGAAGGAATTCCTAAATTTGTGCGTTGGTACAAAGACTATCACCATGTCCAATGACCAAAGATGAAAGTATGAACATGCGTATCGTTGTTGTTGGACTGGGGTATGTCGGCTTGCCGTTGGCGATTCAACTTGCAAAGCATTTTGAGACATGGGGTCTCGATATCAGCCAGTCCCGGATTGACGATTTGCGCGCGGGACATGACCGCACGAATGAAATCGACACTGCGACGTTGCGCGTTACTTCGTTGAATCTATCGGCGCAGGCCAATGAATGCCCGGCGGCGGATGCCTATATCATCACTGTGCCGACGCCGATTGATAGTGCAAATCGCCCGGATCTTTCCCCCGTTGTCGGCGCGTCGAAAATGGTTGCACACATGATCGATAAAGCGCGTGCCCCGGTGATCATTTATGAAAGCACGGTCTATCCCGGCGTGACCGAGGATATTTGCGGCCCCTTGCTTGAAACAGAAGGCGCGCTTGTCCGCGGGCAGGATTTTTTCCTTGGTTATTCGCCGGAGCGGATCAACCCCGGAGACCGCGAACACACTGTTGACCGCATCACCAAAGTTATTGCTGGCGAAAATCCGGACGTAACAGAATTGCTGGCGGAGATTTACGGCAAAGTCACAACAGGCGGCGTGTTTCGTGCCGCATCCATCAAAGCGGCTGAAGCGGCGAAGGTCATCGAAAATGCCCAGCGCGACATCAACATCGCCTTCA
>JANNWX010000222.1:0-33905 GCA_031409315.1 Sphingomonadales bacterium
ATTTTCGGCGTTGATGCGGAAATAGGTGGAAAGCTCCATCGGGCAACGCACGCCTTCGGGGATGTAAACGAACGTCCCGTCGGAAAAGACCGCGCAGTTGAGCGTCGCGAAATAATTGTCGTGCATCGGCACGATCTTGCCGAGCCATTTCTTCACCAGATCAGGATATTCTTTGATCGCTTCGGAAATGGACCGGAAAATGACGCCCGCGCGTTCGAGTTCAGCGCGGAAAGTTGTGGCCACCGAGACACTGTCAAACACCGCATCGACGGCAACCCGGCGCGCGGGCAGGCCACCGTCCCCATTTTCTCCCGGGCCAGCCTCAACCCCCGCCAGTAATTTCTGCTCCGCAATCGGGATGCCGAGTTTTTCATACACGCGCAGGATTTCCGGATCGACTTCATCAAGACTCCCAAGCTTGGGCTTCGCCTTGGGCGCGGCGTAATAATAGGCGTCTTGATAATCGATGGGATCGATTTCCAGCTTGGCCCAATCGGGTGCTTCCATCGTCAGCCACAGGCGGAACGCCTTCAGCCGCCAGTCGAGCATCCAGTCCGGCTCATTCTTCTTGGCGGAAATGAAGCGGACGGTGTCTTCGCTCAGGCCCTTGGGCGCGAATTCGGTTTCGATGTCCGATGACCAGCCATGTTCATAATCGGCCACACTGGCGGCGGCATCACGGGCGGCCTGATCTTTGAGTGTGATTTCATTCATTATGTCAAACTCGTCAAGCTGATCTCGGCGAGTGCCCCGCGCACGGCTGTGTTGACCATAGGCCAATGCGCTTGAACACGGCAGGCACCCTCCATCCCGCAATCATGCTTGCCAGCTTCAACACAGGCGGTCATCGCAATCGGCCCTTCAATCGCTTCAATAATGTCTACCAAATTGATCGCCGCGGCAGGCCGTGCGAGTTTGAACCCGCCGCCAGCGCCGCGCACCGAGCGGAGCAATCCGGCGTTGGAGAGTTTGCTGACCAGTTTCTGCACGGTGGGCAGCGGAATGCCGGTTTCTTCTGCCAAAGCAGCCGCATTCGTGCGCACTCCGCCACAGTGGCGGGCGCAGGCGGCCATCATCACGACGGCATAATCAGTGAGACTCGAAAGGCGCATGCCGCTTAATTAGACTGAATCAGTCTGAATTTCAACTGGTGCGCTGATTTTCGTGAAAATGGACCATTTCCAGCGTCGATCGCATCACTGGATTGCTGCGGGTCCGCAACTGGCGTGGCGTCTGTCCTGTCACCTGTTTGACCTCGCGGATCAGGTGGGATTTATCGGCATAGTGGCTATGGGCTGCTTCTGGTATCTCGCCATTATTGAGCATGATGTGGCGCGCGGTGCGCAGTGCGCCATATTTGCGGGCAAGCGATTTGGGCGGCGCGCCGAAATGCTGGTTGGCAATCCGCATCACCTGACGTTCCGACAAGGCGATGGTTTCATATAGCCGCGCGACTTCGGGGAACAATGATGCGGCCAACCAGTCCTCTATCGCCTGTATCACGCGCCGCCGGTCATCGGCGATCTGCCGCATTTGGGGCAGCAGCCACTGGTCGGCTACCTCCTTCATCGCGTCAATCGTGGGGCAGGCTTTCAAGGCTTCGACACAGGGCACCGGTTTTGATCGGAGCAGCGCCATCGCGTCAATGGCGTTTTCAGCGCAACTGTTCGCCGCCCGGTCGATCAAGCCGCCCCAAGCCTGCGGCCGCAAAATGACGCCGAAGAATCGTACCGGTCCGTTGAGTGCAAAATGGCTGTAGGTGCAGGTCGGGCCGCAGAGGGAAACCGGGCGTGACATCACCCGCCGTGTGCCAAAATCCTGATGCCCGGAGCCTTCGAGCAACAATCGCAAATGGCCCAAATCTGCGCGCTGGATATCCTCGGTCAATACCGATGCCGACTGCGCTAAATAATAGGCCCCAACGCAAGCCGACAGACGTGGGTCGGGCAATGCGAAGGTCATTATCATCAGATTTCAGCCGAAAGCTTGGCGATCTGTGCACCAAGACGGCGGCGCGTAAAGGTCAGGCTGGTCAGCCGCGATAGTGCCGCCTTGATGGCCGTTGGCGTCATCCCGGTAAATTCGCGGACTTCGCGGATCAAATGTGATTGATCATAATAAGCTTCGCCGACAAAATTCTGCCATTCCTGTTCGCCTTGCGCGATGACATTGGCGGTGCGCAGGGCGCGATATTTACGCGTGAGCAACTTTGGCGTTGCGCCGTAAAATTGTTTGATCATCCTTTCGGTCTGTCCGCGCGATAGGCCGGTTGCTGTAACGAGATCTGCAAAATCCGGGATCAGAGTTGATTCAAGCCAATTGTCAACCGCGCGCATGAACCAGAGCGGAATATGTTTCGCCTCATTCATGGCCTGAAGCAGCCATTTTTCTGTCACTACGGTCATCTGCTCTAGCGTCGTTACGGGTGCCAGTGCCGCCGCGAGATCGTTGATCCCGTCTCCTGCCATTATCGTGGCATTGCCGATTGTGTTGGCATGGTCAAACGCGTTGGCGCGGGTCAGCAGTGCCCATCCGGCTGGCTGCATCCCGAACCCGAACATCCGCACTGGCCCATGACCGAAAATCCGCGATGCCCGGTTTCGCGGGCCATAGATTGAAATCGGGAAAATCTGTTGGGTTGATCCGTCGTGGTAACCAACATGACCACCGCCGCTGTAGACAAAGCGAAACTGGCCAATGTCAGCACGCTCAAGTTCTTCAATTTCGGCTTCATCGGAATCGAATAGATAGAATGCGGAAACGAACTCGGTCAGATTTTTCGATGGGGCAGCATATTTCAATTGGAACACGCGCTGGCCTTACACGGTCACCGCGCGAAAAAAAAGTGGGCCAACCCGCAAAGGTCAGCCCACCAGGAGCAAAGGTCCCTGCCAAGCAGGTTTCCTTCGGGTCGCAGGGGTCAAATATGACCGATTTTCGGAGCTGTATTGGAAGAATTGCACAAAATAGAATGGAATCGACATATCTAAGACGCGACCGATATTGCTTTTTTGACCAAACAAGACGGGTTCGCTAGCGCATCATCATGTCGATATACGCTGCGCTCCGCCCATTGATTTTCTGCCTAGATGCCGAAAAGGCGCACCGGCTGAGCATGGCCGCAGTTAAAATATCCCCGTTCATGCCCGGTCGCGCCGATCCTTTGCTTGAAAGCCGCGTTGCCGGATTACATTTTCCCAATCCGGTCGGGCTTGCTGCGGGCTATGATAAGGATGCCGAAGTGGCCAACTCGATGCTTGGGCTTGGCTTTGGATCGGTCGAGGTCGGGACGCTGACACCGTTGCCGCAGGTGGGCAACCCCAAGCCGCGTCTGTTCCGCCTTGCCGAGGATGCGGCGGTCATCAACCGGATGGGGTTCAACAATCAAGGGCAGGATGCGGCGCTGGCGCGGTTGGCTGGCACGCGGCGGGGCATCATCGGAGTCAATATCGGTGCCAATAAGGAATCAGTGGACCGGATTGCGGATTATGCCGCTGGCATCCGCAAAATGGCGGCGGTTGCAGACTATCTGACGATCAATATTTCTTCGCCGAACACGCCGGGGTTGCGCGCGTTGCAGGACGGCCATGCCCTTATCGACCTGTTGAGTGCGATTGACGCGACCCGCCAGCCGGGTGGTCCGCCGATATTCTTGAAGCTGGCACCCGATCTGGAGCTAAGCGAAATCGACACTATCGTTGCGGCGGCCACAGGGCGGGTGGACGGCCTGATCATTTCCAACACGACAATCACAAGGCCCCCCCTGAAATCGCGCCATGCTGGCGAAACCGGGGGGCTTTCGGGCGCGCCCCTCAAAGCACTGGCGCACCAAAGACTGATAGATTTCAGAACGGCGACCGCAGGCAAGATTCCGCTGATTGCCGCTGGTGGCATATCGTCTGCGGAAGATGCCTATGCCCGGATCCGTGCCGGTGCTTCGCTGGTCCAGCTGTATTCCGCGTTGGTCTATCACGGGCCAGGGCTGGCACACCGGATCAACAATGGCCTGAAAGCATTGCTGCTGCGCGATGGCTTTGCCACGCTGAGCGATGCGATCGGCGTGGATGCCACTTAAGGGCTTGCCGATATTGTGATGTCGGTTAGGGTATTTTGCATGAAAAAAGCCTTGCTGCCGTTTGTCGCGTTACTTTTTATCCATTCACTGGTGCATGCCAAAGGCGGCGTGGTGTCGGCGGCTGATCCGCGCGCGGCCGATGCCGGTCAGGAAATCCTGCGCGCCGGGGGCAGTGCGGTCGACGCCCAAATGGCGATGATGCTTGCGCTGACCGTGGTTGAACCGCAATCTTCGGGCATTGGCGGCGGCGGCTTTCTTGTCCATCACGACGGCAAAACTGGCGCGATTGCCACAATCGACGGGCGGGAAAAGGCCCCGTCTTCGGCCAGCCCGGGGTTGTTTCTGGGCGTGGACGGCAGGCCAATGCCCTATGTGCAGGCCTTTGCCGGCGGTCGGTCGGTCGGCATTCCCGGCAACATTGCGCTGATGGCCCGTGCCCACAAAAAATGGGGCCGGTTGAAATGGGCGCACTTGTTCACGCCTGCCATCAGGCTTGCCGAAGAAGGCTATGTTGTTACGCCGCTATTAGCTGCCCGACTCAATCAATTGAAGGGACTGTGGGTCGATTTTCCAGAAGCCCGAGCCATATACTGGCAGGATGGCCGCCCCAAAGCAGTCGGAGAAAGGGTTCGCAACCCCTCGCTTGCCGCGCTTTTGACATCGGTGGCAAAAAAGGGTGCCAAGGCTTTCTACAGCGGCGCAAATGCCAAAGCGATCATCACGGCTACCGGCACGGCAAAGCGCAACCCGACGATCATCACGGCAAAAGACATTGCGGCTTACCGCGCAGTTGATCGGGGGGCCGTTTGCACCGCATATCGCCAATACCGCCTATGCGGTATGGGTCCGCCGTCATCGGGGGCGACGACCGTGTTCCAGATTTTGGGCATGGTTGAACGGTTCGATATGAAGGCGCTGGGCAAGGAATCGCCGCAGGCTTGGCATCTGATCGCGGAATCGATGATGTTGGCCTATGCCGACCGAGAAAAATATCTGGGCGACGCCGATTTTGTCAGCGTGCCCGTCGCCGGGTTGCTTGACAAATCCTATGTCGCCAGCCGGTCGGCGCTGATTTCGACGGACAAGACGCTTGGCAGATATGAAGCTGGGGCTCCGCCGGGCGCACAGCCACGCACCGCCGCAATCTCAGGTGAAGTGTCGGGCACGACCCATTTTGTGGCAAGTGACGGCGCGGGTAATGTTGCGTCGATGACGTCAACCGTAGAAGGCCCATTTGGCAGCCAGTTGATCGCCAACGGCTATTTCCTCAATAATGAGCTGACCGATTTTACCTTCGCACCCGAAAAGAATGGAGCGCCGGTTGCCAACCGAGTGCAGCCGGGGAAACGGCCACTGTCATCTATGTCACCGACCATTGTTTACGGGCCCAACGGTGCTGTCCTGCTGGCAGTTGGATCGGCAGGCGGAAAACGGATCATCATGCATGTGGCAAAGACGTTGATCGGGGTTCTAGATTTCGGGCTGACGGCACAGGATGCTATTGCACTGCCCAATATCTATTTTGGCGGCGACGCTTTGATGGTCGAAGCAGGCACCAGTCTGGATGCGATGCGGCCATCGCTTGCCACTTTTGGCCGGGCGGTTATTGCCGCCGATCTGGGGTCCAAAGTGAATGCGATAGAAAAAACCACCACTGGCTGGAAAGGGGCAGCAGACCCCCGCAGCGAAGGTGTTGCACGCGACGAATAATGTGGTTTCGAGCTGTATAGAACATTTTCCGACTCGAAAATCACGGTAAAACAAATGGATAATCTTCTATTTTGATTCCATCAGAATGGAACAGAATCTAGGGTTGAGGATAGGAGCAGAGAGGTTATGCGCACGTTCGAGCATTTCCCGAATTTGGTCACGATGTTTTTTGCCAGAGCAAAAGAAAATGGTGACAAGCCATTTTTGTGGGCGAAAAATGGCGGGGCATGGCAGTCCATTTCATGGGCAGAGACCGCACGGCAGGTCGTTTCGCTTGCGCTTTCGTTGCGCGATATGGGCCTGCAAAAGGGCGACCGCGTGATGCTGGTATCCGAAAATCGGCCCGAATGGTGCATTGCCGATCTTGGCATCATGGCCGCGGGCTGTGTGACGGTGCCGACCTATACGACCAATACCGAACGCGATCATCAGCATATCATCGAAGATTCTGGCGCAAGTGCCGTCATCGTTTCGACGCAAAAGCTGGCCCATAATATCATGCCTGCGGCGATCCGCGCCACCCGCACGACCAACATGATCGGGATAGAGGATATGCGGGTCGGCCAAACCGGTGCCGTAGAAATCCATGACTGGGCAGCAATGGTCGGTAAATCCGGTGTTGATGTCGACGCCTTTGCCGCCACTTGCGATTTCAAACGCGATGAACTGGCCTGCCTGATCTATACCAGTGGTACTGGCGGCAGCCCGCGCGGCGTGATGCAGCATCACGGGGCCATCCTGTGCAATGTTGAGGGTTGTGTTGACATCATTGTCACCGATTTCGGGTGGGAGGATGAGGTCTTTCTGTCCTTCCTGCCGCTTAGCCACGCCTATGAACATTCCGGCGGGCAGTTTCTGCCGATCGGGCTTGGCGGGCAAATCTATTATGCCGAGGGTCTTGATAAACTTGCCGCCAATATGGAAGAGACACACCCGACGCTCATGGTCGTTGTGCCGCGCCTATTTGAAGTGCTCCGCGCGCGGATGCTCAAGACCCTCGAAAAGCAAGGCAAGGTGGCGCAAGGCTTGCTCAAACGTGCACTGAGCCTTGGCGCGAAGGATTTGAAAGGCGGGGTGCCGATCTGGGACCGGCCGATGAACCTGTTTATCGACAAGACGCTGCGTCCAAAGGTGCAGGCGCGCTTCGGTGGGCGGATAAAGGCGCTGGTTTCTGGCGGAGCACCGCTCAATCCGGACATCGGCATCTTTTTCCACGGTCTGGGGCTAACCTTGTTGCAAGGCTATGGCCAAACCGAGGCGGCACCGGTTATTTCGTGCAACCGCCCCCGCGCGGGTTTGAAAATGGACACCGTTGGCCCGCCGCTGAAGAATGTTGAGGTGAAGATTGCCAGTGACGGTGAAATCCTTGTGCGCGGGGAGCTGGTTATGCACGGATATTGGCAGAACCCGGTTGAAACGGCGCGCGTGTTGCAGGATGGATGGCTGCATACCGGCGATATCGGCCATATCGACGACAAGGGGCGCGTCTGCATTACCGACCGCAAGAAGGACATCATCGTCAATGACAAGGGCGAAAACGTCGCGCCGCAAAAAATTGAAAGCATGTTGACGCTGGAGCCAGAGATTTACCAAGCGATGGTCAGCGGGGATAAGCGCCCCCATATCGTGGGCCTTGTCGTGCCTGATCCTGAATGGGCGGTCGAATGGGCGCAGGCCAATGACATACCCTATGATATGAAAGCGTTGTGCGATCTTCCCGCTTTCCGTTCGGCGGTGATGCTGGCCGTAGACAGGGTCAACAAATATCTGTCGGTGACAGAAAAGGTGAGGAAAATTGCGCTCTTGCCCGATGCATTCACTGTCGACAATGAAATGCTGACCCCCAAAACATCAATCCGTCGCCATGTGATCAAACAGGTTTATGGCGCACGGATTGACGGGCTGTATGGAGGCTGATTTTCGTCAGCTGCCGCGGTAGGGTACAAAATCACCAAAGGCGCAGGAGCCAGATTCAAAGCCGACGACAAGATCGGCCGACCGGGCAATGTCACCACGGCAAAAGTCGCCCGAAAAACTGCGCGTGATCAGCGCATTGCCATCCCCAATCCGCCGACAAGAGCCGCTGGTTTCATTCTTGTAGATCAGTTTTTTGCCGACTTTGAACAACAGGATATTATCGCCGAAACTTTCGGTTGATCCGGCATCGCGCATCCGGATGCAGCTTTGCGGCTTGCCCGGGGTCAGGCCAGCCAAGGCCGTTTCCAGCCTTGCAGATTCATTGGCGCGGAATTTTAACGTCGCTTCAGATGGTGTACCCGCAGCGCAACCGCCCAGAAGGGCAACGAGTGGAAGTGCCAGAAAAATACGCATCCTTTTTCTCCTTTGCTCAGCCCCCTGAAAGGTCAGGATAACGCTTTTATCCTGCAAAGTCATCCTTTGCTTTGCGCCGCGCCGCGAGTTGTTCTGCCGTGCCAGCCCGCATGAACGGGTTGGTCGCCTTTTCGAGCCCGATTGTCGTTGGAATGGTTGGCACGTCGTTCGCCCGCATCCTATTCACATCGGCCATCCGGCTGATCAGAGCGGCGTTTTCGGGTTCTGCCACAAGCGCATAGCGGCCATTGCTCTGGGTATATTCATGTGCGCAGTAAACGCGGGTTGCATCGGGCAAAGCCTCTAGCTTGCGCATGTTGGCAAACATCTGTTCGGCCGTCCCTTCAAAAAGCCGACCACAGCCCATGGCGAACAAAGTGTCGCCGACAAAGGCTGCCTGGTCATCAGCAAAATGGAAAGCAATATGACCTGCGGTATGGGCTGGAACGTCAATCACGGATGCGGACGTGCTTCCCAGAGTGACAGTATCGCCTTCCGCAACCTGGACATCGAGGGTCGGAATCCGCGCAAATTCGGCGCGCGGGCCGGTTATCTTGCACCCGGTGGCAGCCTTGATCGCTGCATTACCGCCGGTATGATCAGGATGCCAATGGGTGTTCCAGATTTGTGTGATCCGCCATCCGCGCTGCGCCGCTGCGTCCAGAACAGGTTCGGCAACCGCCGGATCGACGACCATCGTCTCACCGGAAAGCGGTTCATGGACCAGCCAGACATAATTGTCTGACAGGACCGGAATGCGGAGAATATCCAGCGCCATCACCAATGCCCGATATTGGGCATCGACGCCCACGGATCAGCGACGGGCAGGGCATCGCCTGCCTGCAATAATTCGACTGAGATATTATCGGGGGACCGGACAAAGGCCATCCGGCCATCGCGCGGCGGTCGGTTGATCGTGACGCCGCCGTCCATAAGCGTCTGGCAAGTCGCATAAATATCGTCGACTGCGTAGGCGACATGGCCGAAATTGCGGCCTTCGCCATAACCGGCTTCATCCCAATTATGCGTTAGTTCAATCTGTGCCTGCTCGTCTCCGGGTGCCGCGAGAAAGATCAGGCTGAACCGACCGGCTTCATTATCAATGCGGCGCACTTCATTGAGGCCAAGCAGGTTGAAAAAGCGGATTGTGGCGCCGGGATCGGACACGCGGATCATGGTGTGGAGATAGTTCATCTGCACATACTAGCATTGATTAAGGGGCGGGTGCAGCCTTGAATTGTTCAAGCGCCTTTGCCGCTGCTAATCCTTCAGGACTGCCCGGCGACAGGGCAACCGCGCCCTCCCACGCGGTGCGCGCGGCATCCGGAATTCCTGACAGCATGGCGATATTGCCGGCCTCTAGCGCAATGGCGGCATCATCAGGGCCGAGTTCTGCGGCCTGGGCAATATCGCTTCCTGCGCGCGCAAGATCATTCGTCCGACGCGCCAGTGTTGCCGATAACAGCCAGCCGAGCGGGTCGGTTGGCACCAGTTTTAGGGCTTCATCAATATCCTTGCGCGCACCAGCGACATCACGCAGCGACACCAGCGCCCTTGCCCGGTCAAGATGGACTTCGCCCGCCGCGCTGCCCTTGATCGTTCCGGTTGCCAAGGCCGCATCGAAGGCCGGTTTAGCCCGGGCCGGATTGTTTCCGGCAAGCGCCGCATTGCCGGCCTGCACCCAAAGGTTAGCCGCGCGCCCGTCGCGCTCCTTCTCGGCTTGCTGAGCGGCCTGTTCAAACGCTGTCATCGCCGGTTCCCAGCGCCCAGCGGCAGCATAAGCAAGGCCAAGGCATTGCCGAGACAATAAGCCGTCGCCATCAATCCGCCACTTCCCTGCAAATTCGATCGCCTGAGCTGTGTCCTTTTCGATAAGGGTGACGCATTCTTCAAAACGGCGTTCTTCTGCGGATATAGCAGGCGTTGTAGCAACAGCAGCAGCAGCGATGAGAGCGAGCATCAGATGTCTTTCAAAAGGCGTTCGATTGTCGCAATCAGCAGATCGATATCGGCTGGCCGTGACAAGCGGTGGTCGCCGTCTTTGACAAGGGTGACCTGCACGTCGGCTGAACGCAGTTTTTCGGAAAGATGCAGGCTGTGGTGCCAGGGCACGTCGGCGTCACGCTGGCCGTGGAGCAGCCGCACCGGGCAGTCGATGGCAATATCGCTTTGCAACATCCGGTGCGCTTCCCCCGATTGCCAGAACGCCTGGGTTGTCACCAGCGGTGCGCCATAGGGCGATGGCTGTTCTAATCGGCCTTCGCCAAGGATCGTCATTTTCTGCTCCTGCGTGAAGCCCCAGTCGGTAAAATCGGGCGCAGCAGCGATTCCGATCAATCCGGCAATCCGGTCCGGCCGCGCCAACGCAACCAGCAGCATGATCCATACCCGTAGCGATGATCCGGTGAGGATGACTGGCCCGGACGTCAACTGGTCGATGGCGCCCAAAATATCATCGCGCCAGTCGGTCAGTGTTGCAGTCTCACAATCGCCTTCGCTCTGCCCACAACCGCGGTAATCGAGCCGTAGCAAGGCCCGCCCCGTTTTGGCCGCCCAATCGTCAAGCGCAACCGCTTTGGACCCGCGCATGTCCGACATATATCCAGGCAGGAAAACCAGCGTTGGCACGGTGCCGTCGCGCAAATGATAGGCAAGGCGTGGGTCTTCCATGCGCTCCAGCCATGACGGCAGCGTTAGATCATCCATTCAATCGTCCGCGCATCGCGCAGTGCAGTGCGGTTTTTCATCAGTTTTTCATGCAGCGCGAAAATCGTCGTGCTGCCAGTTGTTTTGAAGAAGCAGGGCAGGAAGGCGTGGATGATTGCGCCAAGCCCGCCGATCACCATTTTGGAACCGAAACCGGCCGCAACACCAAAATGCTGTGTGAAGGATTCGCCAACTTCGGCGGGGTGATCGAGAAAGGCTTTACGAAACATACGATATTCCATTCTTTTAATTTGTCCGGACAACTTTTCTATAGCGTCAAAAAAACGATCCGTCATCCTCTTCAACATTGGGGTCATTATGACAAGAATCAAGAATGGCAGCCCATTGTTCAGGGGTGATGGCTGGCGTGAAAATGGTGCCCTTGCGCGCGCTAGTGCGGTAGGCCTTTTCTCGGTCTGCCGATACTGGGTGGGAACCAATATAACCAAGGGCGGCGCTTGCCTTGCCCAGCTTCTTTTCACCCTCTGCCAACCTGCCAAAAAAATTGGCGGTCGAGAGCGGCGAGACGCCTGCTTTTTGCATAGATGCGATTGAATAGATGTCGGCACGCGCCTCTGCGTCGCGCGAATAGGTTGAGGAAATGAGCGCACTGACATAGCCCGTCGCGTCACTGTTGATCCCGCCCAGCAGTACGCTGAGCCCCAATTGCCGCAACAAGGCCTGCATCACGTCGCGGTTGCGGACATGGCCGATTTCATGGCCGAGGACGCCCGCGAGTTCATCGGGGTTCTTGGATTCCTGCAGCAGTCCCCTAAAAATCACGACTTTCCCGCCGGGGAGCGCAACCGCATTGACCATAGCGATATTGGCGATCTGAATCTCAAGGTCTGCGCTGTCCGGTGCGATACGAGTTGTGAGTGCATCGAGCGCAGCGCGACTGCCCGGGCCGTTGCAAAACCGTCCGCCGAAATCACCAATCATCGCGTCACCAAGATTGCGCTCCCAGCTTTGCGGGACGAAGGGGGCAACCCAATCCGGCGCTTTGAAGCCGATGAACAAGGCGATTGCCGACAATCCGGCAAAGGCAGCTCCGGCCCTCCACAAACCAAATCTGTCGACCCAGCGACCGTAATTTTGCGGGCTTGGTAAGTGCGACAAAATGGCGTTGGGGACCGGATGTGAGAAGCCGACCTGCCACCCGCGGTCACCGGTGCGGCCATAAATAAGATCACCATTCTTCACCCCGCGCGGGACCAGTTGGCCCCATGCGATGACGTCAGGCGTGCAACCCGGACCCTCCAGTCGAAAACCACCGGCCACAACGATACAGTCAGGTTCGTGGCGGATGCCGCTGGTGCCATCATAATGCCAGACTTTGGTCACCTACATCGCGCCCATATCAAAGGCGTCGAGCAAGCCTTCGCCCTGTGTCAATTCACGGGTTTGCGACTGGGTGAGCGCCGACAGATTGATTTCGCCAACCGCTTCAAGATGGCGCACAAAAAAGCTCCAGTTGCGGAAGCGGACGAAGGTTGCGACTAGGCCGAACGGCACTGCGAAAATAAGGGCGAAGGCAGCAAGCGTCAACAGACTGCCAGCGAACGGATTTTGGCCCGGCTGCAAATCAGCAAAATTGGCCAGCAAGCCGAGCGCGAGCACGGGAATGGCGGCAGCCACCGCTGCCAAAAGGTAGAGCCCGATGTTGCCAAGGAACAATTTGACCCAGTCCTTGGTCCGGGCGGTAAATTCGAAATCCAATGTCGACAGCGACATCGTGCCGATCACTTCGCGCATGTAGACGGAATAATAGAACAGGGCGGCAAGCGGGATCAGGACATAGAAAGCGAACACCAGCAGCAGGCCAATGCCCAGCGCTAGTGTTGGAGTTGATTCCGCGCCCGATGCTGACGCGACCGCCGCGCCGCCAATGGCCGCCATGAACCCGAAGACGACGATCAGGATAAGGGCAAGCCAAGGCGAAAACCATGCGATAAGATAGCGCGGCATCAGCGAGCCCCATTCTGGGTTCGACCGGAATTGATGCGGGCCAAATGACATCGCGCTCCACCTTTGTTTCCAAAGGCTGGTCATCGACCACGGAATCATCAGAGCAAGGGTAAAATAGGCGGCAACCGTCTTCCAGCTCCACGCCCAGCCATAGCTCCACCCGCCGTTATCGCAGCCGCCGTGGATGCCGTGCCAATAGGTGCGGCTCAGCCGGTACCGAAGGCCGCGAAACATGGCGACGCCAACCAGATAAAGCAGCAGAAAATTCAAGGCTGTGATCATCAACCCGGCTACGCCCTGTTGCCCCTGCAACACCAAGCCTTGCAGAACCAGATTGATCAGCAGGAACGGCAATCCGAACAGGAACAAGACGATCAGAAAGCCGAAAAACAATTCCCGTCCTGTCCCGGTCCATTCGAACGTATCGTCGATGAACCGTGTTTTCGACCAGAGATACTGGCGTTCGCGCGTCGTTGCCCAAAAACGATAGAAACCAAGCGTAACAATGGTCAGGAACAGGTTGGTCAGCGCGATCGGGATCATATCCCGCCAATTTCCTTCAAACGCTAGTGCAGTCTGATCCTGATTGCCAACCCCCATCAGGCAGCTTCCGTAGTGCGGTGAGAGGGCGCGTGCGGCGGTTCAATCTCTGGTGGTTCTGGTGGATCAAGCTGCCCCTCCCACCGGGCGACAACGGCGGTCGCAACGGCATTACCGACAACGTTGGTGCCGGACCGGCCCATGTCGAGAAATTGGTCGATGGCAAGGATCAGCACCAGACCGGCCTCGGGGATACCGAATTGCGCCATCGTTCCAGATATAACGACTAAGCTGGCGCGCGGTATCGCCGCCATGCCCTTAGATGTCAGCATCAACGTGAGGAACATGGCAACTTGCTGGGCAAAGGACAGTTCGATACCGTAAAGCTGCGCGATGAACAGGGTCGCAAAGGTCATATACATCATCGAACCATCAAGGTTGAATGAATAACCGAGCGGCAGGACAAAGCTGGTGATTTTGGTCGGCACGCCGAACCGGTCGAGTGCCTCTAGCGTGCGCGGAAATGCAGCCTCTGACGATGCGGTTGAAAAGGCGAGCAAGACAGGTTCACGGATATAACGGATGAGGGTGCCAGCACGTTTGCCGATGACCAGAAACGCCGCAAAGGCAAGCACGATCCACAAGATCAGCAACCCGAAATAGAAAGTCCCGATGAACCAGGCGAAGGTGACGAGCAGACCGAGCCCGTTGACCGCAATCGCCTTTGCCATCGCCGCGAAAACGGCAAAAGGGGCCATCCGCATCACATAATCAGTGATTTGCAACATGACATGCACCAAGGCATCTACGCCCGCCACAATCGGCTTGGCCTTTTCTCCAATCGCGGTCATCGCGACGCCGAAGAAAAGCGAGAAAATGACGATTTGCAGCAAGGTGTTATTTGCCATCCCTTCAAAGATGGACTTCGGCACCATTTCGGCAATGATCGTGAAAATATCGCTGGCGGGCTTGGCAATGCCCGCCGTCGCATCAGGCGGAGGCAGAGTGAGGCCGGTATTGAGACCAGGGTGGAGAAGATTGACGAGGACCATCCCCAAAATCAGCGACACGACAGTCGCCCCAATGAACCATGACATAGTTTTGAGGCCAACCCGCCCAAGGCTAGCCGTATCGCCCATATGAACGATTCCTGAAACCAAAGTTGCAAAAACCAGTGGCGCGATGATCATCTTGATCAAGCGCAGGAAGATCGTCGTAACAAGCCCAAACCATTTGCCGATCTCTTCAATCGTTGCAGGGTCGACAATCGTGGCGTGCAGGATCGCGCCAACCGTGATGCCTAGCACCAGTCCGATCATGATATAGAATGTCAGGCGTTTTGCCACGATGTTGCTCCCCGGATTTTGATTATATTGAGTGGACGCGAAGTAACCCTATTCGTCAAGCCGTTGCAGCACGTCCAGTGCAAAACTGCTCAATGTATCGTCGCGCGCGCCCATGATGATGATCCGGTCGCCGGGGCGGGCGAGGGCAACAAGCCGGTCGCCGCAATCGGCCCGCGCCGGGTAATGTTCGGCTGCTTTGCCGCCCTCAACAATGCCATTGACGATGAAATCACTGCCAAGGCTTTTATCGACCTTGCCGCCGAAATAGACGGGATCGCACAGAAACAACCGGTCTTCCTGTCCTAAGTCCTGTGCAAACATGGTGATCAGGGCGTCGCCCATCTGTTTGATCGGGCCGTATCCGTGCGGCTGGAACAGGATCAGTAAGCGCCCGGGAAAGGCATGGAGCGTGGCCAAGGTTGCGGCGATCTTATCTGGATTATGGCCGAAATCGTCGATCACGGTCACGCCGCCGCGCGTGCCGACGACATCCATTCGCCGTTTCAGCCCGGTAAAGCCGCCTATTACGCGGGCCGCATCGTGAAGGGGTATGCCCGCCGCTGATGCCGCCCCAAGCGCGGCGAGCGCGTTGGATATATTATGCCGCCCTGGAACCTGCAGATGAACTGGTAAGCCGTTGACCTTGAAATCAACGCGCTCAGGCCGCTCTATAATATCACTCGCCATCAGGTCAGCGGGCGTTTGCTCCAGGCTATAGGTGATGGCGGGACCGCGCGGCAGATTGGAAACCTCATCATTGTCCAGATTGAGGATGGCAATCGGCGCTGCGGCGATGAAAGCCGCGAACAGGGCGCGCAGTTCATCCATGCTCTTATGGTCAACCGCGATATTATTGAGCACTGCGATTGTCGGCGCGTAGAGCGCGATTGATCCGTCGCTTTCATCGACCTCGCTGATGAACGCGTCGCCGGTTCCAACCAGTGCGCTGGCAAAGGGCGCGTCCGCCGCGATGAAATTTTTCATGATCGCGCCGTTCATCACGGTCGGGTCTTTGCCAAGCGCGTGAAATATCCAGCCGATCATGCCGGTTACGGTCGATTTTCCACTGGTTCCGCCAATTGCAATGCCGGTATGGCTGGCGTTGAACAGGTTCGCCAACAGGTCGGCGCGTCGCATGCGGGGTGCGCCAATACGGTTGGCAGTTGCAATATCGGGTACAGTTTCTTCGACGGCGGTGGAGGCAATGACAATCTGTCCGGCATGGGTGATCCCGCTGCCATCCTGTGGGAAAAGCGCAATCCCTTTTGCCCGCAACCAATCAAATTTCGGTGTTGTGCGGCCTTGGTCCAATGACCGGTCAGACCCCGAAACATGATGGCCGCCACCTGCAACAATGAGCGCGAGCGGCATCATGCCCGACCCACCAATGCCACAGAAGAAATAGTCTTTTGGTCCAGTCATTGCGCGGCGGGTAAACGCAATCGGGCAAGGAGGCCACCCATATCCTCGCTTTCTTCGAGATCAATTGTTCCGCCGTAAATTTCGGCAACATCGCGGACGATGGCGAGGCCAAGCCCGGTGCCCGGCTTCCCCGTATCGAGCCGCACACCCCGGTCAAAGATGCGCTGGCGTTCCTCCTCCGGGATGCCCAAGCCGTCATCCTCGACCGCGAATTCGACAAAGTCATCTGCCTTGGCAACAGTCACGAAAACACTGCCTCCGCCGTATTTAGCCGCATTTTCGATTAGGTTGCCCAGCATTTCATCCAGATCTTGGCGTTCGACGCGCACCGACAATGTTTTTTCGCCGCTCATGTCGATCCGGATATGTTCGTAAAGCCGCGATACGGCGCGTTCGACTGATTCCAGAGACGCCCATGCTTCGGCGCGGCTGTGGGCGTGGCCGCGACGGCCAACGGCGCGCGCGCGGGCAAGGTGGTGATCCACTTGTCGCCGCATGGTCGATGCTTCCCGGATCACGGTTTCGCCAAGGTCGTCGGCGTTGGCGGTCGCGGCATTCATGATGACCGTTAATGGCGTCTTGAGCGCGTGGGCGAGGTTGCCGGCATGTTCGCGCGCTTCTTCGGCCTGCTTTTCATTATGTTCCAACAGACCATTTAATTCGTCGACGAGCGGCGCCACTTCGCGCGGCAGCCGGTCTGGTTCAACCCGGCGCGCCTTGCCCGCCCGCATATCGACGATTGCCTGACGCAAATCGCGCAATGGCCAAAGCCCGTAGAGCGTCTGGAGAGCGGCCATCACGATCAGGCCAAGCCCGAGCAGCGCGAAACTACGCACCAGTGTTTTGCGCAGGGCCGAGATTTGCAGGTCAAGTTCGGAACGGGATTGTGCCACCTGAAACCGCCATTTGGTTTTTGATGTCGGCAAGACGATGTCGCGCTCGACGATCCTGATTTGATCGTCTTCAAATTCACGACTGTCATAGAGATGCGACTTTATTGTGTCGGAAGGCTGGCTGGATTTGAGTTCGCGATCCCAAAGTGAGCGCGACCGAAAGGGTTCAAATCCCGATCCGCTAATCTGCCAATAAAGCCCGGAATAAGGCTCCAGAAATCGCTGATCGCCCATCGGGCGGTTCAAACGCACTTCGCCGTCTGGGCCGATTTCCGCCGACGAAATCATCTGGGTCATCACATAGTCTAGCCCGGCATCAAAATTGCCGGTGATCGCGTTCACCAACACCCGGTCAAGGGCAAATCCGCCACCAACAAGCAGAACCGTGATCCACGCCGTGGCGACAAGGGTCATACGCCGACTGAGCGCACCGCTGGCCCGGCGCACTGCGGTATCGCTCATATCAGGCCGCTGGGTCTTCGAGGCTGTAGCCAAGGCCGCGAATGGTCGTGATCACTTCGGCACCCAGCTTCTTTCGGATGCGTGTCACAAACACTTCGATTGTATTTGAATCGCGGTCGAAATCCTGATCGTAAATATGTTCGATCAATTCGGTCCGGGATACGACTTTCCCCTTATGGTGCAGCAAATAAGACAGGAGTTTATATTCCTGCGCGGTCATTTTCACTGGTTCACCTGCGAGCGTGACCCGCCCGGAACGGGTGTCCAGCCGGACATCGCCCGAAATCAGTTCGGACGACGCATTGCCCGATGCCCGGCGGATGAGCGCGCGCAGACGAGCGATCAATTCCTGCGTCTGGAAAGGTTTGGCCAGATAATCGTCGGCCCCCGCATCAAGCCCGGCCACTTTGTCGGACCAACTGTCTCGCGCCGTCAGCACGAGAACCGGGGTCACCTTGCCTTCCTTGCGCCAGCGATCCAGCACCGTCAGCCCGTCAACTTCTGGCAAACCAAGATCAAGAATGATCGCATCATAATTTTCGGTCGAACCAAGGTAGTGGCCGTCTTCACCGTCGGTCGCCAAGTCTATGGCATAGCCCGCACCTTCGAGTGTGTTTTTGAGCTGCTTACCCAGTGTCGGCTCGTCCTCGACGATCAATACGCGCATGTCAGTCCCCTTGGAATTTGGCTTTTGATAGAATCAATTACCGGCTTGGGCAATGATCTGGCCAGACCGGCCGTCAACATCGATCCAGATGACCGATGACATGCGCACGAATTTGAGGCGATAGCGCAGCGAACCGCCGTCAAATTCAGCACCGATATAGTCCGCGCCGCGCCGCTTCATCGCTGGAACGACATTCTGTTCGATCTGGCGGAGCGACTGGATAGAGCCTTTGCGCGTCTGTTCGCGAACACCGTCCTGCTCATCGCGCCGGCTTTGCTGGGCATGCGCAGTCAACGTGGTCGTCGTCGCCAGAAATGCCAGCATCATGGCTGGAAAACAGGATTTGCGCTTGAACATCAAATGCGGGCATAGGCCAGCGCCATTGAATAGGCCATGAATGATCTGGTCATCTTTCATTAGGAAATGAAGTGGCTGCTCCGGTTTTGAGTTATGAAGGCCTTGGCCTTGTCCAAGGGTCTGGCTGGTTGTTCAGGGGCCTAGATATCTATGTCGGTGAACGCGACAGGTTGGCGCTGATCGGACGCAATGGTGCTGGCAAAACGACGCTGTTGCGGTTGCTGGCCAATCAGATTGATGCTGATGAGGGAAAGCGCGTTATTGTTCCTGGCACCAATGTGGTGATGCTCGATCAGGAACCGTCTATGGCGGGCCATGCAACGTTGCGTGATTTTGCCACAGCTGGCCCCGGTGCGCCAGCCGCGCATGATGTGGCGGCTTTTGCCGACCAGATTGGCATTGATCTTTCGCGCGATGCCGCAACCGCCAGCGGCGGCGAACGAAGGCGTGCCGGGATCGTGCGCGCAATGGCCATGAACCCGGATGTCTTGCTGCTTGACGAGCCGACCAACCATCTTGATCTTGCCGCCATCACCTGGCTGGAGGATTGGTTGTCGCGATTTACAGGCGCGTTCATCGCGATCAGCCATGACCGCACGTTCCTGACACGACTCACCCGGTCGACCTTGTGGCTCGATCGCGGCGGGATGCGGCGGGCCGACATTGGTTTTGGCGGCTATGATGCCTGGACCGAACAGGTCTATGCCGAAGAGGCGCGCGCCGCCGATAAGCTTGACGCCAAGTTGAAGATCGAGCTTCACTGGCTTGAACGCGGGGTGACCGCCCGACGCAAACGCAATCAGGGGCGGCTGGAAAAGCTTGGTCAGATGCGCGCAACCCGCGCGGCGATGATGGGGCCGATCGGCGCGACAAAACTGGCGATTGCCAGCGATGATGTGCGCACCAAATCGGTCATCCGCGCCGAAGGCGTCACCAAGACTTTTGGCGACCGGACGATTATCAAGGATTTCACCCTGCGTATCCAGCGCGGCGACCGGATTGGCATTGTTGGTGCGAATGGTTCGGGCAAAACAACCTTGCTCAAACTGTTGACCGGTGAACTAGCTCCTGACGCGGGGACTGTGACGCTGGCAAAGTCCCTGGACTGCGTGATCATTGACCAGCAGCGCAGCCTGATGACCCCCGAAAAGACGGTGCGCGAGGCGTTGTGCGACGGCGGTGACTGGATCGAAGTGCGCGGCGTCAAGAAACATATCCAGGGTTATTTGAAGGAATTCCTGTTCGATCCCGGCGTGATCAATGCGCCGGTCGGATCGCTGTCGGGCGGGGAGCGGTCACGCCTTCTGCTCGCGCGGGAATTTGCGCGGACGTCCAACCTGCTGGTGCTGGATGAACCGACCAATGATCTCGATATGGAAACGCTTGATCTGTTGCAGGAGGTGATTGCCGATTATGATGGCACCGTCCTGATCGTCAGCCACGACCGCGATTTCCTTGACCGGACAGTGACGATCACGTTGGGCCTTGACGGGTCTGGCAAGGTTGATGTGGTTGCGGGTGGATATGCCGATTGGGAGCGAAAACGGAGCGCGGCCAAAGTGCAAATAAAGCGGTCCACGCCAAAGACACCGCCGGTTACCGAAATGCCAAAGTCGCGGTCAAAACTATCCTATAAAGACCAGCGCGATTATGAACTGTTGCCGGTGCAAATCGAAATGATTGAAGCCGCTATTGCACGCGACGAGACGTCGTTGGCTGATTCCACCCTTTACGCACGTGATCCTGATCAATTTGCCGCGCTCAACAAGGCAATTGGACGTGCACGGGCGCAAAAGGATGATGCCGAGGAACGCTGGCTCATGCTTGCAGAACAAGTCGATCAACTGGCGTCAGATTGATTTTCCAGCCCGCCCCGCCAATTCGACAGCATAATGCCACGCCACGCGGCCTGATCGCGTGCCGCGCTGGGCCGCCCAGAGCAAGGAGTCAGCCGGGTCAAAATCCAGTGCTAGATATGCGGCATATCCGGCCACCATTTCCAGATACTGGTCTTGATCGCAGACGTGAAAGCCAAGGCTCAATCCAAACCGGTCGGCAAGCGCCAATTGGTCGTCAGCAGCATCACGCGGATTGATCGCGCTTGATTGTTCGTCAAGATTGCGCGGCAGGATGTGCCGCCGGTTCGAGGTCACATAAAGACGAACATTGTGCGGGCGCGCCGTTGCGCCGCCATCCAGAACCGACCGCAAATGCCGGGCAGAAGGACCATTGGCCTCAAAGCCCAGATCGTCGATAAACACGATAGTCGGGCGGGCACCCTGCGCCAAAACTGAAAAGAGCGCGGGGAGGTTTTCCAGTTCTTCGCCTGATGCTTCGACAAGGCGCAAAGTATGTCCAGATGCTTGCAACGCAGCCACGCTGGATTTGACCAGAGCCGACTTGCCAGTGCCGCGTGCGCCCCACAGCAATATGTCATGTGCCGCTTTGCCCGTCGCCAGACGCCGGGTGTTTTCGATCACAGCTGCTTTCTGGCTGTCGATCCCGGAGAGCAGATCAAGCGCGATTGGCCGGAAATCCGAAAGCGCTAAGAGCGTCCCGCGGGTCCAGACATAGGCCGGGGCGTCGGCCGCGGCCGATATCGCCGATGCCGGGGCCAAGCGGTCCAGCGCATCTGCAATGCGGTTTAAGACAGCGTCATGATCTCTGGTAGGCATATCACCGGCCTAACCGAGAGACGCGGCCTGAGTCAAAGCGTTGCAAGTAGCGCGATAGCCGTTTTGCGGTCCCGGAACGCCGGTGAGGACAGGGCCAGCCCAATTGCGCGCTTCGCCTCGGCAATGCGGCCCGATGACGCATAGGCCTGCGCAAGACGGAAACGGAAATCCGGGTTTTGTGGCGCAATGGCGGTAGATTTTTCAAGCAAGCCAATGCCAGTTGCTGGTTCACTCCCGCTTTTGAACAATGACCAGCCATAGGTGTTGACGACAACCGGATTTGTGGGTGTCAGGGCATAGGCTTCGCGTGCATAGAGCCGCGCAAGCGTCGGTTTTCCGGTATTGATGTAGCACCAGGCCAGGTTGTTGAGGATCAACGCGTCGCGGTTGCCGATCCGGGTGCGCAAGCCCTCCAGCGTTGCTATCGCCCGGTTCCACTGCCTCGTCTGGATGAAATAATTCCCGGCAAGAATCGCGGCCGGCACGCTGCGAGGGTTTTGGCCAAGAAAGAGGTTGAGCGCGCGAAACGCGGCTTCGGGATTGCCCGCTTTTTGCCAGGCCCTGACGAGGCGGAGTGCGGTATTTTCGGAAAATTTCAGGTTGGCCGCTTGTTGGTAGGCTAGGGCTGCATCCCTGTGTCGGCCCATGACTGCATAGATATCACCAACAACGACTTGGGCCGCTGGTGCGCCTGGGTTCATCCGCGCCAGCCGAACCGCTTCATCCAGTGCATTTGCGGACTGGCCTGCAGATACTAGTCCACTCAGGAACGGCACCGCGACTGTGGCACTGTCTGGTTGAGAGGATCGGTTTGCCGCGAGTTCGCTAAGCTGCCCAGCAACCGCAAATGGTGTCGGTTCGCCGCGTCCAGAGCGGGCCGCGCGGTCAAGAAAGCGCGCAGCTTCGACCCGGTTATCAAGTGCCTCAAATGCGCGACCGATGACGAACAGCGAATAACTGTCAGCGTCGTTTCGAATGACAATTGGCCAAAGGATGTCGACGGTCCCGGCATGGTCGCCGCTGCGCCACATCGCTGACCCCAATAGACGTCGAGCCTTGAGATTGCCCGGTTGCATGTCAACAAGTGGCCTGAGACGGATAACGGCCTGTTCGTCAGCGCCAGATTGGATGTCGAGGATCGCGCGGAGCAGGATGACAGCTGGCACGCCATCCAGTCGTTCACCAGTTTTGTATAATAATGTCCGCGCAAGGCCGGGTTTGTTGGCGCGGGCGGCAACGACAGCCTGCAGGTAGAATGCATTGGCATTGCCATTGTCGAGCGACAATATCCGGCGGGTGAGGGCGAGCATATCCTGGTGTCGGCCTGCATCGCCAAGCGTAGCGGCAAGTTCGGTCATCGCCCGGATATTGTTCGGATCAACACCAAGTGCGCGTTCAAACCAAGGGATAGCGGCAACCAGCCCATATTGCGATCGCATCAGCTCGCCAGTCAGGATGAGGCCTTCGATATTGCGTGGATCAAGTCGAACCGATTCCGATGCGGCGTCGATCGCCGTCGACAGGTTGCCGGAAAATAAGCGAAATCGACCAATATCGGACCACAGAATCGATGATTTAGGATTGATCGCAAACGCAACGTCAAATTCTTGTCCGGCGGCTTCCAGATTGCCTTGGGCAATTCTAGTTCGCGCGCGGACACGGGCCGCATAGGCAGCAAAAGGTGGCGATATGCGCGCGGCGTCGGCGCGTTCTAATGCTTGGGTATAATTGCCTTGCAGAAACGCGGCATGCGCAAGAAGATGGCTGATCCGTTCTGGTGCGATGCCCAGCGCAAGTGCCCGTTCGAGATGCACCTGCGCGGTAGCGCCATCGTTCAAGGCAATCAGGATGCTGCCCTGCACAGCGCGTGCAAGACCGTCCTGCGGGTTTTCCTTGATCGCGTTCATCATTTCGACGCGGGCTGTGCTGACATCACCAGCGCCAAGACTACGCAGCCCTTGTGCCATAGCGTCACGCGATGCCCCCGCAGTCGCGGCTGGTGCCTGCATTGAATGGAATGCCGCCAAAACAGTCAGGGTGATGCGGTGAGATCGCTTCACGTCAGGCCTGCATGCCATATTGCTTGATCAGATCGTATAGCGTCGGGCGGCTGATCCCCAGCAATTTGGCGGCATTAGAGATATTGCCTTCGGTGCGCGAAATGGCCCGACGGATCGCCTTGCGGTCTGCTGTTTCGCGCACCGCCTTTAGATTGATGACGTCGGCGCCGTGGGTCTTTTCCTCGTGCCCGTTGCCGGGAAAATCAAGGTCAGCAGCGCACACCAATTTGCCCTCGGCCATGATGACGGCACGCTTGATCCTGTTTTCTAGTTCGCGGACATTGCCCGGCCAGCCCCATGTATCAATCGCATGCAGTGCGTCGGGGGCCAGACCTTTGACATTGGGGTTCATGCTGGTCGCAAAACGGTGGGTGAAGTGTCGCGCGAGCAAGCCAGCGTCTCCCGGGCGGTCGGAAAGCGAAGGGATATTGACGACAATTTCAGCAAGCCGATAATACAGGTCTTCGCGGAACCGGCCATCGGCGATCATCGTTTCCAGATTCTGGTGCGTTGCGCAGACAATCCGTGTGTTGATGGGAATGGGTTTGCGCCCGCCGATCCGTTCGACCACCCGTTCTTGCAAAAACCGCAACAATTTTACCTGAAGCGGCAACGGGATGTCACCGACCTCGTCTAGAAACAAGGTTCCCCCTTCGGCCAGTTCGATCTTGCCTTCAGTCGTTTTAATCGCGCCAGTGAACGCACCTTTTTCATGGCCAAACAATTCAGCTTCGAGCAGGTTTTCTGGGATTGCGGCACAATTGATGGCGATAAAGGCGCCGCGCGCCCGGTTGCTCGCATCGTGCAGGCCTTTGGCCAAAAGTTCCTTGCCGGTGCCACTCGCCCCCAAGAGCATGACAGTCACATCAGCCTTGGCCACCCGTTCAATCGTGCGGGCGACCTTTAGCATTTCGGGTGCAGCCGTAATCATCGTCCCCAACACCGTGGCGTCGGCGGGCACCGCATTGGCAAGCCGTTCATTGTCCGCCTCAATCGCCTGCAGATGGAAGGCGCGGCGGACGATCATGCCCAGTTCGTCAATATCTACAGGCTTTTGATAGAAATCATAAGCGCCGCTCGCAATGGCACGCATCGCGCTTTCGCGGGCGCCGTGGCCTGATGCGATGATGACTTTGGTATCGGGTTTCAGCGCCAAAATATGCTGCAGCGTGGCAAAGCCTTCGCTCACCCCGTCAGGGTCCGGCGGCAGTCCGAGGTCAAGCGTGACCACAGACGGTTCTTCAGCGCGCACAATGTCAATTGCCGTGGTCTGATCGCTGGCCACAAAAACTTCATAATCGTCGTAGGCCCAGCGGAGCTGACGCTGCAATCCTTCATCATCTTCAACGATCAATAGCTTTGGTTTGGCAAATTGGGTCATGCAACAAGCGCCTGTACTTCGGGTTCATGGACATGCGCGAACTGCGCAGAGGGAATTCTTATTTTGAACGTGGTGCCGCCAGCCACATGGCTGACAACATCAAGCCTGCCGTTCATAGCATTGATGAGCGACTGAGCCTCAAAAGCACCAATGCCGAAACCGCCATTCTTGGTGGAGGCAAATGGTTTGAACAGGCTGTGGCGGATGAAGCTGTTGGACATGCCAGAGCCACGATCGACGATTTCGATCAGCACCGTGTCGTCCATGTGCCGCGCTGCAATACAGACCGGCTCCAGTTTCGGGCTGGCATCGATCGCATTTTGGACAAGGTGCTGGATCGCCTGTTCCAATCGCGCCGGATCAGCCAAGGCCATGATGTGTGGATCGCCAGTGATGACGACAGGATGTAGGATACGTTTGGTCGTTGCAACGCGTTCTAGCAGTGGAATGACCAGCGTCGGTAGTGGTTCGGTGGCCTTGGCTTTGTTGTGCTGGGACAGGCGCGCCAAGAGGTCATTCATCCGCGCCGTCGAACTTTTGAGTGTGGCGATCATGTCGGTCTGAAATTCAGGGTTGCCAGCATGGCGTTCGGCATTGCGGGTCACCAGTGCCAACTGGCTGACCAAGTTTTTGATATCATGCATGATGAACGCAAATCGGCGGTTGAATTCGTCAAATTGCTGGACATGGGCCAAGGTCTGCTGGCCCTGCGATTCCGCGAGATAGCTTGCAACCTGACGGCCAACAACGCGCAACAGATCCAAATCTTCCCAGTCGAGCATCCTGTCCACCGGTGGACGTTTCAGAACGACAAGACCCGCGAGCTTGCTGAAATGGACCAGCGGCACGATGGCCCAGCTATCCGGGTCGGATACAATCCATTCCGGCACGGCTGCCCCTTCATCGTCGGCGACCTCGGCTTGCTGTCGAAGGGCTTCAAGTTCGACGATCCGGCCTGTTTGTGCGAAATAGGCAATCGTTGCGCAGTTCCCGCAAGAATTGGGGATATCGGTTTCGGGCCAGTTCCACTGCGCCTGCGCGATCAAACCTCCTTGGTCATCGGGCACGAGCAACATGCCGCCGGGTGATTCGGTAATATCGGCCACAGCCTGAATGATTCGAGTGTCGAGTGGATCGGTTCCGTCGCCTGGCTTGCCCAGTGTGTCGGTAAAGCGAATCCATTCAGCGCGGTAATCATAGCGGTGCTGGAACAGATGTTTAGACAGTTTCACCCTTAACCACGCCCGAAATCTCGCCGATGGCAGCAAGAGCAACGCAAGAACCGATATGCCGAAAACCACGCTGACCTGAGCAATCCGCGCATAGGGGCCAGCAAGCATTTCAAGCGCCGATGAAATCAGGACCATGATCGCCAGATAGCCACCTATCGCCACTAGGCTGAGCGATTGGAACGTCGCGGTTCGTGATAGCCGCATGGTCATCGTCGGCGTCTGATTTGCTGACAGAGCGAACAGAGGCACCACCAGCAGGACTGCAAGTCCGCGTAAGGCAAAAAGTTCGGTTGGCCCCGTGCCAGCCAGATAGGCGGTCGTATAGAGATTGAGATCATAGGCCCACAGCATGGTCAGCGCGATCATCGGTAAACGGATTGCGGATCGTGCCTCTAAGGTCGCAGCGGTGTAGAGATTGTGGACTAGCACCAAGGCCCCGACCGCAGTAATCATGCGTAGAATGAGTGAGGCGAAAAACACCGCGTCAACCCACCGCACAGAACCTGCAACTGTCACCGGCAACGCGTCGACCCCCATTTGCAATCCGACGACGCAGCCAATCACGCCGTAGAGAATGACCACGGTCGCGGTCTTGCGTTCACCTGCGCCTTGCCGCCAAAGCGCGAACATGAACCCGAGCCAGAGCAGATTACGGGCGCTTTCGGCGAGCCGCGATATCAGGGTTTGGGGATCGCCGGTTGCGGCAAATAATGCCCAGCTTGCCGTCATTCCACAGGCGCAAATAAGGATTGCCGATAATCGACCCGGTCTGGCTGTTCGACCAACCCACACGGCAAGTGCAGCGAACAGGATCGCGGCCCCGGCATGGCTCCACTGGCTGATCAGATCAAACATTTACCGTGCACCTTCTGGCCACAGCACGACGCGCAATGTTTGCAGCAGGATCAATATATCAAGGAACGGAGTGTAGTTTTTTGCGTAATAGAGGTCATATTCCAGCTTGTTACGGGAATCGGCGAGGCTGGCACCGTACGGATAGTTGATTTGCGCCCAGCCGGTGATGCCCGGTTTGACCATGTGGCGTTCGGCATAATAGGTCAGTTTTTCTTCAAGGTCCGAAACGAATTCGGGGCGTTCGGGGCGAGGGCCAACGAAGCTCATATCACCTTTCAAAACACTCCAGATTTGGGGCAGCTCGTCTATCCGCAACAACCGGATCCATTTACCCACACGGGTGATGCGCGGATCGTTTTCCTGTGCCCAAACGGCCTGACCAGCGGCCTCGGCATCCGTGCGCATCGACCGCAGCTTGATGACATCAAAATCAGCACCAAAAAGGCCCACTCGTTTTTGGCGGTAAAGCGCCGGTCCCTGGCTATCCAGTCGCACCAAAAGCGCACCAATCAGGATCAGCGGGAAAGAGATCATCAGGAGCAGGAGGCTGGCCAGAATATCAAAGACGCGCTTTGCGACGCCTGAAATCCGACGCCCAGATGAAAAGCCGTCGGAGTAGATCAACCACGACGGGTTGACGCTACGCAAATCGATCCGTCCGGTTTCGCGTTCTAGGAAGGTTGATACTTCGTTGACGTGCACACCGGTTGTCCGCAGCCGGATGAGATCGGCGAGGGGAAGGGCGTTCCGTCGTTCTTCAATGGCGACCACCACCTCGCTTGCGTTCAAACGGGTCACATGATCCGACAGATTGTTGATATGCGCGCGGTTAATCGCGGTTGGGATCACAGATTGGCAATCGTTCATATCAACATGACCAACCACGATGAAGCCCGCGCCTTGTCGTTCGCCCAATTTGGCGATGCGCAATGCGCGTTGACCCGCGCCAAGGATCAACAAGCGTCGTTTGAAGCTGTTACTGCCAAGGGTGCCGCCAAGAATCGCGCGTATGGTTATCAATGCGAGGAAGGAAATCACCATCGCATAAAGCGAGTTAGACCGCCACAATGTCATGCCGGGTAGGGCAAAAAACAGCATCGAAAGAAAGATGACTCCTAGCGAAATCGCCACCAGCAATCGTCCCGTCGCAAATCGAAGCGAACTCAGCGCCTCAGCCCCGTAGACACCAACAGCAACCATTGCCATTTGCAAAGAGGCCGCAAAACTGAGTAGGGGAAAAACCCGGTTGGTCAGGCTGTCGACATGCATCCCAATCTGGTTGGCGCGGATCACCCAGCCAGCCTCCGCAGCGGCGATCAAGAGGGCGAAGTCCAGCAGGCCGAGAAGCAGCACGGCGTGGGGTATATAATGTTTGAACACTCTCAACATTGCGGGCCTGCTTCCTGACATCATTGTCAAAAACCCCGACATTCGCCGGGTGTCGGGATATTTGACAAAAATATCTTAAGAAATGGGCAACAAATCCCTGTTCACGACAGGCTTTTGGAGCGAAAAGCGACCGACCAGTAAGGAATATGAACAAGAATGAGCGAAATCCCTAAAATTGTGCCGGTCATCCTGTCTGGCGGCGGCGGGACGCGATTGTGGCCAATGTCGACCGCTTCATACCCCAAACAGTTTCTGGCGCTTACCGGCGACGAGACAATGTTCCAGATGACCGCACGGCGGGTTGCCGATGCTCAAAAGTTTTCGGCCCCGATCATCGTAGCCAATCTGGCCCATTGTGATCTGGTGGCGGAACAACTGGCCGCCATCGGCATGGAACCCAACGCAATCATATTGGAGCCGTGTGCGCGCAACACGGCACCCGCCATTGCGCTGGCTGCGCTCGGTGCACCAGCTGCGGACGCAGTATTGCTGGTCATGCCAAGCGATCATGTGATTGCTGATCTCGACGCGTTTGTTCATGCAATCGATTTGGCCGTACCCGATGTCCGGACCGGATGGCTTGCGACATTGGGTATCACGCCAAATCAGGCTGAAACTGGCTATGGCTATATCCGCCTTGGTGAGGCACTTGGGGTGGGGGTCCACAAGGTGGACCGGTTCGTCGAAAAGCCTGACGCGGTGGCGGCCCACGCCATGGTTAGCGACGGAAATCATCTTTGGAACGGTGGTATTTTCCTGTTTCGCGCCGACATTTATCTGGGGATACTCGCGGCTTTTGCACCGGACATCCTATTTGCCGCCCAACAGGCAATGGAAAAGGCCACGCGCCGAGGAAAAATGATTTTGCCAGACGCCGACGCCTTTGCAACCTCTCCGTCCGATAGCATTGATTATGCAGTGATGGAAAAGGCTGAGCGTGTCATGGTGGCACCGGTCAGCATGGGCTGGTCCGATGTTGGTAGCTGGGATGCGCTTTACGAAATCGGTGCGAAAGACGACCAAGAAAACCATATAGCGGGCGATGTTCTTGCCATTGAGGCAACCGGAAATCTGATCCGTAGCGACGGGAGGAAAATTACGGTTGCAGGCGTAAAAGACCATATCATTGTCGCCACCAGTGATCACATTTTGATTGTGCCACGAGGGCGAGCACAGGACGTCAAAAAAATTGTCGCTGCATTAGAGTAGCGCAAGCACATCAGCGTAGCCCGTCGCCCCTTGCGCGATGCTTGCCCGGACGGCTAGGGCAAGGCATGACTGAAATGTTCAAAATCACCCTTCCTGACGGCTCCGAGCGCGATGTTGTGCGCGGGGCGACACCTGCTGATGTTGCTGCGGCCATTGGCCAGGGCCTAGCCAAAGCCACGATCGCGGCGCGGGTCAACGGGGAATTACGCGACGCGACGCGCCCGTTTGACGGCGATGCGCACCTAGCTTTGGTCACCACGCGCGATGAGGCAGATGCGCTTGATCTTGCCCGTCACGATTTTGCGCATATCCTGGCAGAGGCCGTGCAAACCCTGTTTCCAGGAACCCAAATCACTTTTGGTCCATCGACCGATGATGGTTTTTATTATGATTTCGCGCCGAAGGATCGCCCCTTTACAGATGACGACCTGCCGGCAATCGAGGCCGAAATGCGCCGTGTCATTGGTGCAGACAAACCGATCAAGCGTGAAGTTTGGGACCGGGATGGCCTGATCAGAACATGGGCCGAAGCAGGCGAGACGTTCAAGGCAGAGTGGGCCGCAGAGCTGCCACCCGGTGAAGAACTAACCGTTTATCGGTCTGGCAACAGCTGGTTTGATATGTGTCGCGGTCCGCATCTGGCCTCGACCGGAAAGCTTGATCCGCAGGCATTCAAATTGATGCGGGTTTCGGGAGCCTATTGGCGCGGTGACCAGAATAATGCCCAATTGTCGCGTATTTACGGCACCGGTTGGCTCAACAAAAAGCAGCTCGACGCGCATCTGGTGCGGCTTGAAGAAGCGGCCAAGCGTGATCACCGCAAGATCGGGCAGGAAATGGACCTGTTCCATTTACAGGCCGAAGCCCACGGCTCGGTTTTCTGGCACCCCAACGGCTATCTCATCTGGCGCGAACTTGAGGCCTATATGCGCCGCGTGATTGATGGCGGTGGTTACCGTGAGGTGAAAACACCGCAGTTGATGGATGCGAAGCAGTGGGAGGCGTCGGGCCATTGGGGCAAATACCGCGAAAATATGTTCGTCGTCCCCGATGAAATCCCAAACACCGAAGATGAAGGCCCGGTGCTGACCGGCGAAGGCGACATGATGGCGCTCAAGCCGATGAACTGTCCCGCGCACGTACTGATTTTCCGGCAAGGCATCAAATCCTACCGGGATTTGCCTTTACGGATGGCCGAGATGGGCTGTTGCCACAGGAACGAGCTCCACGGCGCACTCCACGGCCTGATGCGCGTGCGGCAGATGACGCAGGATGATGGACATATCTTTTGCCGCGAAGACCAGATTGTCGATGAAGTTCGTACATTCTGCGATTTGCTTGACCGGGTTTATAAGGATTTGGGCTTTGATACTTATGCCATCAAGCTCGCGCTCCGCCCTGAAAAGCGGTTTGGCAGTGATGAAATGTGGGACCGCGCCGAACATGATCTGCGCGAAGCCGTCCGCCTCGCGGGCCGTGCAGGCGATGAATATCGGTGGGAAGAACTGCCCGGGGAAGGTGCCTTCTATTCACCCAAGCTGGAATTTCATCTGACCGATGCCATCGGGCGGACGTGGCAATGCGGCACGATCCAACTTGACTATGTCTTGCCCGAACGGCTGGACGCAAGTTATGTTGGTGAAGATGGGGCCAAGCACCGCCCGGTCATGCTCCACCGCGCGATCCTTGGCACGTTTGAACGGTTTATCGGTATCTTGATCGAACATCATGCCGGGCGTTTTCCGGTTTGGCTGGCCCCGGTTCAGACGGTGGTTGCGACGATAGTGTCGGACGCGGACGATTATGCCAATGCCGTGGTCGCCAAGTTGAAGGCGGCGGGCATCCGGGTGGAGGTCGACCTGCGTAATGAGAAAATCAATTATAAAGTGCGCGAACATTCACTTGCCAAAGTGCCACATTTGCTGGTCGTCGGTATGCGCGAGGCAGAGGAAGGCAAGGTCGCCGTTCGGACTTTAGGTTCCGATGGCCAACGGATCATGGCCGTTGATGACGCGATAGCGATGCTGCGGGATGAGGCAACGCCACCCGATTTGCGGAGCCGCGCTGGCAGTTGACGTTTCATGCGCCACCATTGTTTGTGTTTCATACCACAGCGAGTGTGATCTACCAGCTTGCAGAGACAGCAGGCCTCGGCTAGGCGCGCATTCACTGCCCCTGTGGTGAAATTGGTAGACGCGCCGCACTCAAAATGCGGTATCGAGAGATGTGCTGGTTCGAGTCCGGCCAGGGGCACCATTTCAATAGACGAGCAAAAACGGCCAAGAACTGGTCTTTTGGTAGCTATTATGCCGCAATTCGGACAGTAATTCCTGCAATTACGCTACGACGCCGAAATTCGAAAATTGTAAATTAAACTCATAGAACACCCTGCGCCGCATCAAATTGCGATGCGCCGATTGATCTGATTAACGCCTCGTCGCTTGGGATCATGCCGTCGAGCATCAGCATCGCCATGCCATGCACCAACGACCAGGCATGGATCGCTGCGAGACGCTGCTGCGTGTCCTCCGAATTGGGGAGTGCCGCCGCCACATCGGCTCGCAAACCGCGCATCGCCGTGCTTTTGTCATCTAAAACATCCTTCAGCGGCCCTGTCGCTGGTCTGGCTGACATCATGAGGCGGAAAAGCCCCGGATTGGCCAGCGCAAAACGGACATAGGCCTGTCCAGAAGCCCCAAAGCCCGCACCGCCGCCGCCGACATCATCAGCGGCAGCGCGCTGTGCGGTCGCGAGCCCGGCCTCACCTCGCTCGCACAATGCCGCAATCAACGCCTGCTTGTCGGGAAAATGCCGGTAAACAGCAGTTGCGCTTACGCCAACCAACCGGGCAACCTCGCGCAAGCTGATGTCATCGCCTTGCCGAGTGGAGAGCCAGGAAAGCCCGGTTTCAATCAGCGCCGACCGCAAATCGCCGTGGTGATAGCTACGGCTGCGTCTTTTAATGTTGACGCTGTTATCATAATGACTCATATTATCAGTGTAAACATTGCCGATTCGCAATGCAAGCAAGGGTGATTTCAGATGGCTGGTGCAGTTGAAACCTTGATCCGCGATGCCGTGTCCAAAGGGATAACGAAAGTTTCGGATTTCAACCGCAACCGGAAGAAGTCAGACAAGCCCAATCCCTACCTGCTGGGCATCCACGAGCCGTTGCCATCCGAAGAAACACTGATTGATCTCAGCGTAACAGGCACGATCCCGGCCGAACTTGACGGCCGCTATATCCGCATTGGCCCCAATCCCATCACCCCGCCCAATCCGGGCCTGTATCATTGGTTTATGGGCGACGGCATGGTTCATGGAGTCCGGCTTCAGCAGGGTAAGGCGCTATGGTACCGGAACCGCTGGATCAGGTCGCGCGCAGTCAGCGATGCGCTTGGCGAACCGGCTGCACCTGGCCCGCACGAACCGCCGTTCGACATCGTCAATACCAACGTCCTTGGCTATGCTGGTGAAACCTGGGCGCTAGTCGAAGCGGGCGGTTGTCCGGTGAGGATCGACGAGGAACTCAATACGATTGCCTATGATCCGTTTGACGGCACGCTCAAGGGCGGCAGCTATTCCGCCCACCCCCACCTTGACCCCAGAACGGGCGAAATGCATGCAAACTGCTATGCCGCCGAAAACATGACGGAAATTCGTCACGGTGTGGTCGACACACAGGGCAAGGTCCGCCGCGAAGAGCCGATCGCGGTGCAGGATGGCCCATCAATCCATGACTGTATGATCACCGAAAAATACGTAATTGTGCTGGATATGCCGGTCACTTTCTCGCTCAAGCAATATCTGGGCGGAGAGGGTTTCCCTTACAAGTGGAATCCAAAGCACAAACCGCGGGTTGGGCTACTGGCCAAAGAAGGCAAAGGCACGGACACAATCTGGTGCGATATCGAACCTTGTTATGTATTCCACCCGTGCAACGCTTATGACAATCCCGATGGCACGGTGACGTTTGATGGCTGCGTCCACAACACTGTTTTTACTGACAGCACTCAAGGGCCAGATTCTGCAAAAACGCCGTTCGAGCGGTGGCAGATCGATCCCGTGGCCCGGCGCGTCTCGCGCGCAGCAGTTGACGGCGATCCGCAGGAATTTCCGCGCATAAACGAAACCCGAACCGGGCTGCACTATCGCTATGCCTATTCGTTGGCTCTCCCAATAGTGCGCGAGCCAATCGTCGTCGAGGAAGGCAAGCTGTACAAGCATGATCTGGAAGCCGGCACCCGCCAGGTCCATGATTTTGGCCAAGGCCGCGTTGCAGGCGAATTCGCATTCGTTCCCGCTGCCAATGCGAGCGCAGAGGATCATGGCTGGCTAATGGGCTATGTCATCAACCCGGCCGACGAGACGAGCGAACTTGTCATCCTTGATGCCCAGAATTTTGAAGGCGCGCCGCAAGCGGTGATCCACATTCCGAACCGCATTCCACCGGGGTTTCATGGAAATTGGGTGGGTGCACAAGCGTAACGCGGTCGATTTAGCCTAAGTTGGCCACAGGCATGCAAATTGTTGAAGGTTTTGATATTTTAAATCTAAATTTAAGATAATAATTGCAATAGCTAATAGTAATTTTTTCATGCTAAAATAATAATTTTTCAAAAAAATA
>JANNWX010000223.1:0-2458 GCA_031409315.1 Sphingomonadales bacterium
TTCCTCGCTCAGGATCGCCGCTGTATCGTCCTCGGCATCGCGCGTGTGAACGATCAGCGGCAGCCCGGTTTCCCGAGCAGCGGCAATATGCCCACGAAAGCTCGCGCGTTGTTGCGCACGGTCACTGTGGTCGTAATAATAATCAAGCCCGGTTTCGCCGATCCCTATCACCCGTGGATGGGATGCTTTTGCCACAAGTTTTTCGGTATCGACATCGGGATGTCCGTCTGCTTCGTGCGGATGAATGCCAACAGTTGCCCAGATACCCTGTGTTTTCGTCGCCGCCGCGATGACATCATCCCATTCTCGCTCCCGCGTTGAAATGTTGAGCATTGTCGAAACTCCAGCCGCGTGGGCGCGTTCAATGACAGCGGCCTGATCCTCGACCAGACATTTGTAATTGAGGTGACAGTGAGAATCGACGAACATCAGCCTGCTTCCGGTATCATAAGCCTAGGAAAGACCCCATCGGGCACTGGTAAAACAAGCCCGGGTTCAATCCTGTCTTGTAATCGACCAAAGTCCCGACAATCGTCTGGCTGCGACAGTTGGTCCAAAATCGCATCGCTGCCGCAAGGAATAATCCACCGGGCCATGATCGCCAAACGGCGCACTGCCTCCGCCGTGTAATATAGGATCGTATCTGCGCGTGCCGGATCGGTCTTGCGGACTGCCCAAGGTGCCTGATCAGCAAAATAAAGATTCGCAGCACTCATCGCAGCCCAGATCGCCTCCAGCGCCCCATTTGGTGAGATATCTTTCATGTGCGCCAACGCGCTCAAATGGGCTGCACCTATTGCCTCAAGAAGTGCGGATTCGGCTGTGGTTTCATGCCCCGGCTGCGGCACGTTTCCATTGCAATTCTTGGCGATCATCGACAGGCTACGCTGCGCAAGATTACCGAAATTGTTTGCAAGATCAGCATTGCAACGGGTCACAATAGCTTCTTCGCTGTAGCTGCCATCCTGCCCGAAGCTGACTTCTCGCAACAAGAAATAGCGCAATTGATCGACGCCAAATTGGGCAGCCAGATCCATCGGATCGACGACATTTCCCGCCGATTTCGACATTTTTTCGCCGCCGCGCGCCAGCAGAAATCCGTGGCCGAAAATCTGCTTGGGCAAAGGCAGGCCCGCCGACATCAAAAAAGCAGGCCAATAGACGGTGTGGAACCGAACAATATCCTTGCCGATCAAATGAAGGCTCGCGGGCCAATAACGGGCGAAATCGCCATTTTCATCCGGGAAACCAAGCCCGGAAATATAAGCCGTCAAGGCGTCGAGCCAGACATACATGACATGATCATCGATGCCAGGCACCTTCACCCCCCAATCGAAACTGGTGCGCGAGACCGATAAGTCTTTCAGTCCGCCTTCGACGAAGCGGATGGTTTCGTTGCGACGACTTTCTGGTCGGATAAAATCCGCATGTTTTTCATAATGTTCAAGCAAGGGTTGTTCATATTTTGAGAGACGAAAAAACCAAGTTTCTTCGGTAGTCCATTCCACTGGCGTTCCTTGGGGGGAGAGTTTGATTCCTCCTTCCCCGCCAATAAGTTCCTTTTCATCGTAAAATGCTTCGTCACGGACCGAATACCAGCCTTCATACCGGTCGAGATACAGGTCACCGCTCGCCTTCAAACGTTCCCAGATCGCCTGACTTGCACGGTGATGATGCGGCTCTGTCGTGCGCACGAACGTATCGATGGAGATATTGAGTTTTTCGCACATCTCTCTGAAATAGGCGGACATTTCATTGGCCAAATCAATCGTCTCGCGCCCCGCTACCCGTGCTGTCTGGACCATTTTTAGGCCATGTTCATCGGTGCCGGTCAAAAAACGAACATCATGGCCCTGCAACCGATGGAACCGCGCAATGGCATCGGCGGCAATCGCTTCATAGGCATGGCCAATGTGCGGGCGGCCATTGGGGTACGAGATTGCAGTCGTTATATAGAATGGCTCTGACATGGGTCAGGCTTTAGCGTCTCCGCCAACAGGGGCAAGCGCCGCAACGTGGCCCGCAAGCGCAAAAACCACGCTTTGCGGGTCAAGCGAAGCCGGGACCGCGCTTTGGGCAAGCGACTTTGCAGCTTCCCACTGGGTTAGGGCCGTTGCCAGAGCATCGCCGTCGCTCCTATGTGCCATCGAGGCGATAAAGGCCGGAGCGCGCGCCAGGAAGGCCTCATAACGGCCCAGGGCGGATTTGGTCGACAAGCTTTGAGCAAGCGCAACGCGTTCGGAATTGGATATATCGCCGGTTGACGCTAACCGGGCCAGTACAGCGTCCATTCCTGCGATATCGAGGCCGGCAAAGCCCAAAGCGCGGCCCGGTGACCCCTCACCTGCGTTTGCAAGTGCATCAATCTCCTCAAACGACGCGTTGGGGAGCTTATCTCGCAAAACTGCCGCCATGGCGTCACGATCAAGTGCTGCAAAACGCAACGTTCGGCACCGCG
>JANNWX010000224.1:0-2998 GCA_031409315.1 Sphingomonadales bacterium
TCTTCAGCGACGTCCGTTGCAGCACGCGCCTTTTCGGCCGCAGCCAAGTCACTCGCTATCTGACGATCCCGCGCATCAACCGTCGCTTCGATCTTGGGGGCCATGCCCCTGGCTATGCCAAAATAAATGACGGCCAGAACCAGCAGCAGCCAGAACCACTGCGACTGATAGACAAGCAAAAGCTGATTGATTTGCGGCATTTAGAAACCCTGAATGTTGAGCTGTGCCCCGCCGAAGCGGGAACCAACCGGCATTAAACAGCGTAAAGGATGATCATCGCTACGGCGAATGCGATCAGGCCGAGCAATTCGGCAGCCGCAAAGCCGATGAACAGGCGGCCCTGCTGGCCATCAGCCGCAGCCGGATTGCGCAGCGCGCCCTGAAGGAAGGAACCGAACACATTGCCCACACCGGTGGCAGCAACGCCAACACCGATTGCAGCCAGACCGGCACCAATGACTTTTGCAGCTTCGAGATCCATGATTAACTCCTGTTATAATGACGTTGGTTGAAAGAGGATTTAGTGCAAATGCACCGCATCGTTGATGTAAAGTGAAGTCAGCAAAGCAAACACATAAGCCTGAATGCAGCACACCAGCAATTCAAGCGCGCTGACGCCGGTGATGAACACGAACGACATGAGCGATATGGCATAACCCGCGCCGCCCGCATTGATGCCCTGCACGATGAAATAACCGAACACTTTGATCAGAATATGTCCCGCGATCATTGCCACGAACAGCCGCAAAGCAAGGCTAAACGGGCGGACAAGGAACGAGACAAATTCAATCGGCACGATCAACAGCTTCAACACGAAGGGCGCACCGTGCGGCACGAAAAGCGTGAAGAATTTCAGCTTATGTTTCCAAAAACCGACGATCAAGACGATTGAAAAACTGATGATCGCCAGCACACCTGTTACGGTGAACTGACTGGTTACTGTAAAAGGGTGAACGCCCGGAATGATCCCGAACGGCATCATCCCCATCAGGTTGGAAAACAGGATGAACATGAACACGGTGAACACCCAGGGCGTATATTTGCGCCCTTCAGGACCGATATTGGCCTGCATCATGTTAGAAATGAAGGTCGTGACGCCTTCAACCGCAACTTGCCAGCGGCCCGGAACCAATTCCCGCTTCATCCCGCCCATCATGAACACATAAATCGCGCCGAGCACGATCAGCATCCACAAAGACGAATTGGTGAATGCGAACGGCGTGCCATCAAGCGGCCCGCCAAGCAGCGTGTCGATCTGGAACTGATGCATCGGGTCAATCTTGACCTCGGCTTCTGCGCTCATGAACTACCCTGTTCTCATTACCGAAACCCGCCTATTCGGCGCGCTCCTTTGAAATCCGTAACACTTGGCTGATGGCAGCGCCGAACCCGAGGAACAGCATCACCAGCAATCCGAACGGCGATGTGCCGGCAAAGCGATCAATCACCCAGCCAATCAACGCCGCGCCAAGCGGTGCCCCAAGCAGCGCCGACAGGACCCGTTGTCCCTGCGCCGAACCCTTTCCGGTCATACCGGGAGGCTGGATCGACGCCGTCCGCACCTTTTCAGCATGTTTTACCGCGCGAAGCCGTTCGTCGAGTGACGCCAGCCGCGGGTCTTCCACACCGTCGGGGGCCTTTTCTGGGTCATTTGAATTCATGTCGATTCGTCCTACTTCCAAGGGAAAACCGCCATGAAAACGGGATGTCCCGCCTAGGCACGCGCGCTTTAGGAAAGGGCCGCGCTCAAGTCAACCAAAGGGTTGTGCAGTGCGGGATGAATCAACTGTTGCAATAAGCCGGAAGCGCGATTGGCCCCGCGCCTTTCACGCGCCAGATGCCATCAAGAAGCTGGTAAGCCCGGCCCTCACCCACACGGCTGGTGAGTGTTTGACACCCGATGGCCGCCGCCACTTCCTTCACAGTTGCGCCCTTTTGGGTGGCAAGTTGGGTATAGGCTGCCCGACGCTTGATGTTGATCGCGTCAACCTCGGCGCGCAGCCCTTCAGATGCGCCGCCTTTAATGCCAAGATAGCCGTCGGCTTGTTCGCCAACCGCGCCGTCGGCCAATGCCGCCGAAACAAGTCCGCCAGATTGGGCAACAGCGATGCCAGCAACGCCCGCCGCCAGTACAAGGCCGACCGCGATTGTGGTGATCAATTTTGATTTGCGCGTCATCATTTCGGAAACAACTCCGGATTATCGGTGATGAGGGCATTGGCATCCTGTTTCAGGGTGTAAATGACCTCTTGGCGTATATTCACGTTCAAATTGATCTCGATGGGCTTGTCCGGGGCCTTCACCGTCACACACCCGGCCAGCACTGCAAGCGATGCAGAAAGGATCGGAAGGGTGGCCGGTTTCATGGCCCCGGAAATCGCACCGGATCGTTCGTTCGTCAACAACAATGGCTTCATCGCATAGGTTCGCTTTCTTGAGGCTGAACGGGTTTGGGGGGCTTAGGTTCACGTTGGAGCCGTTGGAGACGCGGTTCAACGCGTTCAAGCAACAGGCTGGGATCGCTAAAAGTCCGCGTCATATCAAACAATTGACGGAACGGCGCGGTGATCGTCACATTGAAAATGAACGGGATGTTAGTCAGGCCGATAATCTTGATCGGCAATTTGGTGCGCGGCCCGTTGATCGGTGCCTGATTAACACCGGCAAAGCTGATCCGCGTTACAATGTCGCCGTCAAGCGGACCGGCAAGGTCAATCGACAGCCTTTTATATTTGATGGCTTTAAGGGCATCAAAGGCGAAACTGCCCATCGTGCCAAGATTTTCGTTCGACACTTCCCCGACATAAGCCAAAGTTCCGCCGCCATCCCGCGCAACCAGCCGCCCGCCCTCAATACGGCCGCCATTGCGATCAAAGATCATTGGCAAAACACCGTCAAATATGCCCGTCGCAGCGATATTATCAAATTCGAACTGGGCGATGAACCGTGCGGCATCCATCCCCTCTACTCGGAATGTCAAACGGCGCTCTGCGGCCTC
>JANNWX010000225.1:0-5044 GCA_031409315.1 Sphingomonadales bacterium
TGACCGAGGTCGCCCAACTGTTCGAGCTGTTCACTTTCAGGATTGTCGGTATCTGCCCGGCAAATGTATCGGCCCCTGCTTCAAGCATCCCAAGCGGGGCGGCATAGGCGTTCAACCCGGCATCGATCGCCAATTGAAAATGGTAATGCGGATCATAGGCTGGCTCGTTGATGGCAAAGCTGCGCGCGGGGCCATGTTCAAATCCCTGATCAACGGGAAGGATGATCATCTTTCCCGTGCCACCCAAACGCCCATGCGTCAGAATACGCGCCAGATTTGCCTTTGTTCCAGGGCTATCGCTTTCATATCCGGCAAGGATATTTTTTATAATTGGTGTAAAATTCATAACTTAACTCCTTGAATTACTTAATTTGTAGAGCGAGAACTCCGGGCAAGTCGCGCCCTTCCATCCATTCCAGAAATGCGCCGCCTGCGGTCGACACGAATGTAAAATCACCTGCAACGCCAGCATGATTGAGCGCCGCAACCGTATCGCCGCCACCCGCGACAGACACGAGCGAGCCTTCCTTGGTTAAAGCAGCAGCGGTACGAGCAAGCGCAACAGTTGCCCTGTCAAACGGCGGTGTTTCAAAAGCGCCCATCGGCCCGTTCCATACCAAAGTCCGGCAGGTTTTGAGCACGTCGGCAAGCGCCTCAACCGCAGCCGGGCCAACATCGAGGATCATTTCGTCGGGGGCAACTTCATGCACATTCACCGTTCGGATAGGCGGATTTGCCCGAAATTCCTTGGCCACAACCACATCATAAGGCAGATGCACGGTGCAATTTGCCGTCGCTGCGGCTTCGAGTATAGCCTCTGCCGTGGCCGCCAAATCATGTTCGCACAGAGATTTTCCAACATCTACACCGCGCGCCGCCAGAAATGTGTTCGCCATTCCGCCGCCGATGATCAGATGATCTACGCGCGCCACAAGATGACTCAGGACGTCAAGCTTCGTTGAGACCTTGGCACCACCCACGACGGCGGCAACGGGTCTCTGCGGGCTTCCCAGCGCCTTCTGAAGGGCTTCCAGTTCGGATTGCATCGACCGGCCGGCAAATGCAGGAAGGATATGCGCGATCCCTTCGGTGGAGGCATGGGCGCGGTGCGCCGCCGAAAATGCATCGTTGACGTAAAGATCACCAAGTTCCGCCATTGCCCTAGCGAACACCGGGTCATTGGCCTCCTCACCGCTGTGAAAACGCGTATTTTCAAGGATTGCGATGCACCCTGGCGACAGTGACGTCACTTTTTCTAGCGCGGCTGATCCCTGACACTCATCAATGAACGCCACGTCCCGGCCTAGAACGTCCGCCAACGGTGAAACGATTGGAGCGAGCGAAAATTCTGACGTCACTTTTCCATTTGGACGCCCAAAATGCGCCAGTATCAGAACCACTGCCCCGCGATCCGACAATTCAGATATAGTCTGAACTGTTGCTTGTAAGCGCGTTATATCACTAACAACACCGTCACGCATAGGGACGTTGAGATCTTCACGGACGAGCACGCGCTTCCCAGTAATATCCCCCATATCGTCGAGTGTGCGAAAAGCCATGTCAGATCAGTTTTCCCATCGCGCCTGCTGTATCGACCATCCGGTTGGAAAAGCCCCATTCATTATCATACCAGCTGACGACCCGAACGAGCTTGCCATCGAGTGCCGCTGTTTCGAGACTGTCAACCGTTGAACTGGCCGCAACATGGTTGAGATCGATCGAAACCAGCGGCTCATCGGTATAGGCAAGGATGCCCTTGAGCGGCCCGCTTTCCGATGCTGCTTTGAGGATCGCATTGACTTCATCACGGGTCGTGTCGCGTTTTGGTGTGAAGGTCAGATCGACAAGCGACACATTGGGCGTCGGCACGCGAATGGCCGATCCATCAAGCCTTCCCTTCAATTCTGGAAGCACCTCTCCCACCGCTCTTGCCGCCCCAGTGGTGGTGGGGATCATTGACATACCAGCGGCGCGGGCACGGCGCATATCCGGGTGAATCTGGTCAAGTATCTTCTGGTCATTGGTATAAGCGTGAACGGTGGTCATCAGCCCCCGTTCGATGCCAATCGCGTCGTTCAGCACTTTCGCCACCGGTGCGAGACAATTGGTGGTGCATGACGCGTTCGAGACGATTGTGTGGTCCGCAGTCAGCTTGTCATGGTTGACGCCGAACACCACGGTCAGATGGGCACCCTTTGCCGGCGCAGAAATCAGAACACGTTTGGCACCCGCAGTCAGATGTTTTCCCGCACTTTCTGCATCAGCGAAAAAACCTGTGCATTCAAGCGCGATATCAACGCCATTGGCCGCGTGCGGAAGGTTCGCCGGATCGCGTTCGGCCGTCACATGGATTCGCTTACCGTTGACGATGATGTCATTCCCATCGGCTTCCACAGTCCCTGGGAATGGCCCGTGAACGCTGTCGCGCTTGAACAGCATTGCGTTGGATTTTGCATCGGCCAAATCGTTGATCGCCACCAGTTCCAGCCCACAATCTGGCCGTTCCAGAATTGCCCTGGCAACCAGACGGCCGATCCTCCCGAAACCATTTATTGCGACTTTGGTCATGGGTAACTCCTTATTTTATACAAGTTTTTGAATGATTTGAGGAATAATCTTATCAACAGTTAGGCCAAAATGCGAATAGAGCGCGTCAATTGGGCCTGATGCACCAAAACTGTCGATGCCAATGTTGAGGCCATCACGTCCAGTATAGCGTTCCCAGCCCATCGTCACGCCCGCTTCGATCGAAACGATCAGCGTATCACGCGGCAGGACATCAGCACGGTAAACCGCGTCCTGTTTGTCAAAATGCGCCCAGCAAGGCATCGAAACGACGTCCGCGCCAATGCCTTGGGCCTCTAGGGCGTTCGCAACATCGGCCGCCAGTTCAACTTCGGACCCACTTGCCAGCAACACGACCTTGCGCGCGGCGGCGGCAGGGCGAAGCCGGTAGCCGCCTTTCGAACAGAGATTTTCTGATACATCGCTTCGTTGCGCCCGCAAATTTTGCCGCGACAGCGCAAGTAAGGATGGCCGGCTCGCCGTCGCCACAGCCAAAGCCCAACATTCTGCCGTTTCTACCGCATCGGCGGGGCGATACACATCAAGGCCGGGGATCATCCGCAAACTCATAACATGTTCGACGGGCTGATGGGTGGGACCATCCTCTCCAACGCCGATGCTGTCATGCGTCATCACATAAATGACCCGCGCCTGCTGGATCGCAGACAGACGGATCGCAGGGCGACAATAGTCACTAAACACCAGAAACGTGCCGCCATAGGGGATGATACCACCGTGCAGCGACATGCCGTTCATCGCCGCCGCCATCCCGAATTCACGAATCCCGTAATTGATATATCGACCGGAATAATCATTTTTTACTAATGACTTGGTTGACGGGGTCTTCGTAAAATTCGACCCTGTCAAATCGGCTGACCCGCCAACCATTTCCGGCAGGTTGGCGGTCAGAACCTCCAACGCCATTTCCGAAGATTTGCGGGTCGCAAGTTTGGGCTGACTTGCCGTCAAAGATTCCAAATAGGCCTGCATCCCCGTCTCAACGGGAATTGACCCAGCCATCCGCCGTTGAAATTCAGGCGCATCGCTGTGTTCTGCCAAGCGCGCCTTCCACGCCGTATGCTCGACTGCGCCCCGTTTCCCGGCATCGGCCCATGCCGCCTTGATGTCGCCCGGGATTTCAAACGGCGCGGCAGTCCAACCAAGTTCGATGCGGGCGGCCTCAACTTCAGCTGCACCCAGCGCCGCCCCGTGGGTTGCCGATGTCCCTTGCTTATTAGGCGCGCCTTTGCCGATGATCGTCCGGCATGCAATCAATGACGGCCGGGGGTCGGCAATGGCCGCAGCCATCGCGCGATCAATATCTGCGAAATCATGTCCGTCACACGCCTCAACATGCCATCCAGTTGCGCGGTAGCGCGCGGCAATATCTTCGCTGGTCGACAATTCTGTCGGGCCATCAATGGTGATATGATTATCATCCCACAGCACGATCATATTCCCAAGGCCCAGATGCCCTGCAAGGCCGATTGCTTCGTGGTTGATACCTTCCATCAAACAGCCGTCACCCGCAACAACCCACGTCCGGTGGTTGACGAGTGTATCGCCAAACACTGCGTTCAAATGCCGTTCAGCAATTGCCATGCCGACGGCAGTGGCAAGGCCCTGCCCCAGTGGCCCAGTAGTTGTTTCAACGCCCGCCAGTTCAAAATTTTCCGGATGCCCGGCGCACGGACTATGCAACTGACGAAAAGCGCGGATTTCATCTATCGTCGGATGCGCATATCCAGTCAGGTGAAGCAGGGCATAGGCCAGCATTGATCCATGACCCGCCGAAAGGACGAAACGATCTCTATCAGCCCATTTAGGGGCTTGTGGATCATATTTAAGATATTGTGTGAAGAGGGTCGTAGCAACATCGGCCATGCCCATCGGCATCCCGGGGTGCCCAGAATTGGCGGACTGCACGGCATCCATCGCCAGCGCCCGGATGGCATTGGCAAGGTGCTGTTTTTCGACGATCATGGCAATCCCTTTGGCGGATAAGGCGGCGACTCGCACGCTCAGAACGCGGTCCTCTTGTCGCGCCTTTTGGCGGGCGTCAACATATGGTTTACCATCTGGCAGCAGTTGCGCTTGCTCCCCCCGTTCAACATGGTAAACCCTGTTGCATGAGCGACGATAGCCTGACCCATGTCTTGATGAGAATTCAATCCGCTATCGGCCGCATTGAAGCAGCAGCTTCAGAACCTGTTCGGCCCAAAGACACCCACCTTGAAACCGAGTTCGCCAGGCTGCAACGACGTCACACTGCCTTGAAAGTGGATACGCAGCGCACATTGGAAGAACTTGACGCGCTGCTGACGGATGCCGCGTCGGGATTGGTAGAATAATGGCACAGGTTGCGCTTTCCATCGGCGGCAATAGTTATACAATCGGCTGCAAAGACGGCGAGGAAGATCATTTGCGCGCTATTGCCGCAGTGGTTGATGCAAAGGCGGCCGAAGCAAAGTCGGCAGTC
>JANNWX010000226.1:0-6760 GCA_031409315.1 Sphingomonadales bacterium
GGATTCCAGCGTGGACGAACAGATAATCGCCAATTTTGTGCCAGTCTTCAAAACTTCGCAAAAACTCGATGTGCGATTGCGGAACAAATTGGCGGGTCGCTTCGGTCATCGCGCCCAGATCCCAGCTATCATAGTCATCGCCGTCAACGCCGTAACTCATTAACGTCGCGCGGCCGCCAGCACGGTTGAAAGTTCCGGCAAGTTCACGTTCGCCGTCCCAGACACCGATCAACAATTCTTCATGATTGCCCTTGAGCAGGATCACGTTGGCGTCCGCCATTTTGAAGTGCCGAAGCCGTTCAACCACGCCACGCGATTCTGGCCCCCGGTCTACAAGATCACCAAGAATGACCAACGTCGTATCCGCGTCCGGGCGACGCGCATCATCGGCATCAATCGCCCCAAGCAGGCGGTTTAGAAGATCAAGCCGTCCGTGAATGTCGCCGATTGCATAAACGCGCCGACCCGCAGGAACAGACCATTGCCGTGTTTCGGGTTGTTCGGGTCGAGAGAATAAACGTTTGAGGAGCATGGCGTGCCGAGGATCCGTAAAAAATCAGGTATGCTGCACCATATAGGCGCTTTGACCTAATTTTCCAGCGTTCAGGCGATCTCGCGCGCAAACAGGTCCGCGTCGCTCAGACCAAGGCTTTCAATATGGCGGCGCATGCGCGGCCACACTTTGGACAAAAAGATATCGCGTTCCTGCGCTTTCAGACGGGAAACGGCACCTTCGGCAACAAACATGCCGATGCCGCGCTTAACACTCACATGCCCTTCATCTTGAAGGCATTGATAGGCCTTGGCCACCGTCAGGGGATTGGTTGCCGTGTCCGCGGCAAAGGAGCGGACCGAGGGCAATTGTTCACCCTCGCGGTATTCACCCTCCAATATCGCCATCGCAATCATGCCGCGCAGACGCAAATATACCGGGATGTCGTCTTGATCCATTACTGTCATGCCATCTTAATACACCAAATCAGGGCAATGTCAGCAAAAATCTGATGTGCGACTAGGGTTGCCAGGTATTGATGGCAGTCGCAGGGTCAGGTCGCGGCCGTTCTTTAAGTTCATCCTTTGATGAGCCGATGAAAATAAAGCCGGCAATCCGTTCATGCGTGTCGCCAAACGCATCGCGGACAGCGTCCGAATATGCAGGCCAACCGGTCAGCCAGCCGCCGACAAAGCCTAGCGCGTGGGCCGCAGTCAACAGGTTCATGCACGCAGCGCCTACCGACAATTGCTGTTCCCACAGTGGAATTTTGCTCTCGGTTTGCGGCGACGACAGTGCAATCACCAACGTTGGCGCCTGATGGGCAAATTGTGCCAGTGACTCAATCTCCAGCCGCCCAGCATCAGGTTTTTCATCCAGATAGGCCGATGTCAGCACGTCGCACAGTGCCCCGCGCTGATCTGGGCAGACAATGATAAACCGCCACGGTGCCAGTTTACCGTGATCAGGAACTCGGATCGCCGCCTGCAAAATCGCATCCAGTTGGTCCTCACTGGGCCCCGGCGCGATCATGTTGCGCGGTTTACCCGAACGGCGGCTGTGCAACAGCGACAGGATAGATGACGTGTCGTTAAACATGGCGCTGCGCCTATCAGGCACCCTAGACCTAGTCCACACCCTTGATCTTGCCCCATTGGCGCGCAGCGGTATAGCCGAGGTAGCCGGTGCCAAACAAAGCCCAGAGCGGCTCTGGAATGCCCGCCAGATAGGCGTTCATACCACCCGCAATGCCCTTTGCCATATTCGGGCTAAAGGCCGCCAGCAGCCCCATCGGAATCGCCCATAATATCATCGCATACATCACATAAAGAAAGCTTGGCCGCGCCCGGCTTGTCCAAGGGTCGGCTGATTGTGCTTCGGCAAGAATAGCAGACATCTGAACCCTGACGACCTCCATCTCTTGGCTGCCCTCCAGTTTTAAGAGCTCAAGTTTTGCTGCGTCGCGCGCGCGCGGGTCCGGGATCACTTTGTCGATGATCTTGGCAATCGGGCCGATCAGGCCTTCGATGATGGACATGGGCAGTTCCTTTTTTGAGTCATGGCGGGAAAAACAACAGTGTGGGGGCGCACCTATCCGATCCGGTTGGCAAGCCAGCCGTAAAGAAAGGCTTCATTGGCTGGCCGCGTTTCGGCAAGACGCAAGTAACGTTCACCCTGCAACGCCTCGATCGCCTTTAACATCACGCCTTCGCCAGGTGGCCCGCGTTTGGAAAGGAAGGCCGAAAGTGCGGCCACCACCGCGTCATCAATCAACCCGCTGGCCGGAATATCGCCGTAATCGCCGCCATTTCGGTTGAGCGCATTGAGCGCACGGCGGAGAAACCCGGCCGCCGTCGCCGGCCCCATATTGACGCCGGTATCGAATAATTCAGCGGCAAGCGACGGGGCGGTGCTGCCAATGCGATCAAAACCAGGCTTGGTCCAGTATAGGCGGCGATAAATCGACACCGCCCCGTCGCGCGGAAACGCCCGCATATCTTCTTGAAATCCGTGCGCGCGCGCCACCGCCTCGGTCACCCCCCACCGCGTTGGCCCACCCTTGTCGGCAGGATGATTGGAATAGCCCCCCTCGCGCCCGATCACCTCATCGATCAGCTCATCTATGCTCTGGGCTGCGCTATGCTGGTCCGCTTGCGATAGGTCGGTTGTGAATTGGCCTGTTTTGAATTGGCTCTGTGTCATCATCATGCTCCGGTTCGTTATGCGACTCGCAACTAACCGATACGGAACATTGTAGGAAAGCTTTTTCTTGCATGCGGTTTGTGAATGACAAAATATCCCGCGCCAAGTCAGGATCATCGCAGGTTGGTATAAGTGTAAGAATAGTGCTGGTGCATAGCCTGTCTGTCGCTAGGCTATCGCAATACGTGCTTCAGATTTTTTTGCCTTCGGGCATCATTGGGTTGACCAGCGATAACACCTGAACGGCATGTTCCTTGCGGCAGATGAGCAGGTCTGGCATATAAACATTGGGTTGATTATAGACGAGGGGGCTACCGTCGATGCGGCTGATGTGAAGGCCGTGTGCGGCTGCGACCGCTGCCGGTGCGCAGCTATCCCATTCATATTGTCCGCCGGTGTGAAGATAGATATCAGCCGCGCCGCGCACGACGGCCATTGCCTTGGCACCTGCGGAACCCATCGGAATAAGTTCAGCGTTTAACGCTTCGGCAACTGCAACCGCTTGGGCGGCGGGGCGGGTGCGGCTGACGACCATGCGAAGTGTTTCAGGTGCCAAGGGAATGGTTTGCGGTTGGTCCGTTCTGAATATTAAGTCTAGACCCGGTAACGCTACCGCGCCAATCGCTGGCACACCGTCGATTGCAAGTGCGACATGCACCGCCCAATCAGTTCTACCTTCGCCATATTCAAGGGTGCCATCGACCGGGTCGATAATCCACACACGCGATTTGGAGAGGCGTTCCACAGTATCCTTGCTCTCTTCGGATAACAGCCCGTCATCGGGGCGCTGTTCGGCTAAAGCGTGGATCAAGAACTGGTTGGAGGTTTGGTCGCCTGCCTTCCCCAAATCTTTTTGCGAAAGCAGCCCGCTGTCGCGGACCTGCAGCAGGATCTTTCCGGCTACTTCTGCCAGTTGTGCGGCTAATTCTGCATCGTCCACGATGATACTCATTTCAGCGGCATCAGCTGGCGGACAATGAACTCGGCTGCTTCAGCCGGGGTCATCTCGACGGTGTTAACGCGGATTTGCGGGTTTTCAGGTGCCTCATACGGGCTATCAATGCCTGTGAAGTTCTTGAGCTGGCCGCTGCGCGCTTTCTTGTACAAGCCTTTCACATCACGGGCTTCGGCGACATCAAGCGGTGTATCAACAAATATCTCGATAAACTCACCTTCGGGTAACATCGCCCGTACCATCTCGCGCTCTGCACGGAACGGTGAAATGAACGCGGTCAGCACGATAAGCCCGGCATCCGCCATCAATTTTGCAACTTCGCCCACGCGGCGGATATTTTCGATCCGGTCGGCTTCGGTAAAGCCCAAATCCTTGTTCAGCCCGTGACGGACATTGTCGCCGTCGAGCAAGAAGGTATGACGGTTCATGAGGTTCAGTGATTTTTCAACCTCGTTGGCGATGGTCGATTTGCCCGAACCCGATAGGCCGGTGAACCACAAAATCTTCGGCCTCTGATTTTTGAGCGCGGCATGCGCCTCGCGACCAATATCGGTCGCCTGCCAATGGACATTTTGTGCACGGCGCAACGAGAAGTGCAGCATCCCGGCGGCAACGGTTGCATTGCTGATCTTGTCGATCAGAATGAACCCGCCCAGCGTATGATTATCGGCATAGGGTTCAAACACGACCGGTTTGTCGGTCGAAATTTCGGCGACACCAATGGCATTTAGCTCCAAGGTCTTCGCGGCCATATGCTCCATACTATTCACGTTAACCGCATATTTGGGGGTTTGGACCGTGGCCGATACCATCTGCGTGCCGAGTTTCAACCAATATGCGCGGCCCGGAATCAGCACATCATCCGCCATCCAGACAATGGTGCTTTCGAACTGGTCGGACACTTCGGGTGGATTATCCGCAGCGGCGATCACGTCGCCGCGTGAGCAATCGATTTCGTCTGCAAAACAGAGCGTGACCGACTGGCCGGCCACTGCTTCTTCAAGCTCACCATCCAGAGTGACGATCTTGCTGATGGTCGAGGTTTTGCCAGAGGGCAGCACGCGGATGGCGTCGCCTTGGCGAACCGAGCCGGTCGCTATTTGGCCCGAAAACCCCCGGAAATCGAGATTTGGCCGGTTGACCCATTGCACTGCCATGCGCAGTGCTTTGGCTTGGTCGGCCTCATTGTCGAGCGGCACCGTTTCCAGATGCGCCATCAGCGGCAGTCCGGTGTACCACGGCGTGTTTGCCGAATTGTCGGTGATGTTGTCGCCTTTGAAGCCGGATATCGGAATCGGCGTGAAATCGGTTATGCCGATGCTGGTCGCAAACGCGGTATAATCAACTACGATGGCGTCATATCTGGCCTGATCATACTCTATCAGATCCAACTTGTTCACCGCGAGCACGATGTTGCGAATACCCAACAGTTTTGCCAGATAGCTGTGCCGCCGTGTCTGTACGAGCACGCCCTTGCGTGCGTCAACGAGGATCACGGCAAGGTCGGCGGTCGAGGCACCTGTCACCATATTGCGAGTATATTGCTCATGCCCAGGGCAGTCGGCGACGATGAACTTGCGCTTTTCGGTTGCAAAGAAGCGGTACGCGACATCGATCGTGATGCCCTGTTCGCGTTCGGCGGCAAGGCCGTCCACAAGCAATGCAAAGTCGATTTCCTGACCCTGTGTGCCCATCCGCTTTGAATCGGATTCCAGCGTTGCCAGCTGGTCTTCGAAAATCATCTTTGAATCGTAAAGAAGTCGTCCGATCAGCGTCGATTTGCCGTCATCGACAGACCCGCACGTGATGAAGCGCAGCAGTGACTTATGCTGATGAACATCCAGATACGCATCGATATCAGAAGCAATCAAATCATCAGTCTTGTAAATAACAGCATCTTTGTTGGAGTTTGGCATCAGAAATACCCCTCCTGCTTCTTTTTCTCCATGCTTGCGGCCTGATCATGATCGATGGCCCGGCCACGGCGTTCGGAGGTGGTCGTGAGCAGCATTTCCTGAATGATCTCGGGCAGTGTTGCAGCGGTGCTTTCGACCGCCCCGGTCAAAGGATAGCAGCCCAATGTGCGGAAGCGGATCGAGCGTTCGACCGGCACCTCGCCGTCTTTTAACCGGAACCGATCATCATCGACCATCAGCAACATTCCGTCACGTTCCACCGTCGGGCGTTTGGCGCTGAGGTAAAGCGGCACAATCGCAATGTCGTGCTGATGGATATATTGCCAGATATCGAGCTCGGTCCAGTTCGAGATTGGAAAAACACGAATGCTTTCATTTTTCGCTTTGCGCGCGTTGTAGAGGCTCCACAATTCGGGGCGCTGGTTTTTCGGATCCCATCCATGCGACGCTGTTCGGAACGAAAATATCCGCTCCTTTGCCCGACTCTTTTCCTCATCGCGCCGCGCGCCGCCGAAGGCTGCGTCAAAGCCGTAATGGTCGAGCGCTTGCTTCAAACCTTCGGTCTTCCACATATCGGTATGCAGCGACCCGTGATCGAACGGATTGATACCCTTTTCCAAGGCTTCCGGGTTGGTGTAGACCAACAACTCCATACCGCTCTCTTTGGCCATCCGGTCACGCAATTTGTACATTTCCTGAAATTTCCAAGTCGTGTCGACGTGCAACAAGGGAAAGGGCGGCGACGAAGGATAAAATGCCTTGCGCGCCAGATGCAGCATCACCGCGCTATCTTTGCCAACGCTATATAGCATTACCGGCTTTTCAGCTTCGGCGACGACTTCACGCATGATATGGATCGCCTCGGCCTCAAGGCGCTCAAGATGGGTGAGTGTAATCGTCATACTCTGTTTTCACTTCCTTCAAGCCATCCTGTCAGAACCGACTGTAACCGGCAAACAAGACATTCTTGCCGGGGCAATCACCCGGATATCAGCGCGACTATTAGCCCGCGGAAGGCGGACCTTTATTCTTGGCAACATTTTGCATGAATTACACAAGGTTGCTCGACTGTGGCTTATACCAACCTGCGATGATCCTGACCTATGAGGACGGGCTCTGGTGGTTTTCGGCAAGGAGCGGCTGAAGGGGCGAGGTGGTTCATCGTCCTAAAGCCGCGACACAGTCCGAGGGCCA
>JANNWX010000227.1:0-9486 GCA_031409315.1 Sphingomonadales bacterium
GGCGATGCCGGTCTGTCGCGCTTTGTCGGCGCGGAAATCGCCAAGCTTGAACGCCCCGAACTGACCAGCGCCAAGATCATCGTATCAGGTGGCCGCGCACTCAAGGACGCGGCGACATTTGAGGAAGTGATTTTCCCGCTCGCCGACAAACTCGGTGCCGCCGTTGGTGCCAGCCGCGCTGCGGTCGACGCGGGTTATGTGCCCAACGATTACCAAGTCGGGCAGACCGGCAAGATCGTCGCCCCCGAAGTCTATGTCGCCATCGGCATTTCCGGCGCGATCCAGCATCTCGCGGGGATGAAAGATAGCAAGACGATCATCGCCATCAACAAGGATGAAGACGCGCCAATTTTTCAGGTGGCCGACATCGGGCTGGTCGCAGACCTGTTCAAGGCTGTGCCGGAGTTGGTGGAGAAGCTTTAATAGTCCTGTGGCCGAGTCTTGAACGCGGACGAACAAACCGCAACACTGCCCATCCCGCCAACGCGCTAGCCAATGACCCCATTAGCACACCGACCTTCACTGCGTCGCTGTGCTGGGGATCATCGAACGCCAGTCCGCCGATGAACAGGCTCATCGTGAAACCGATACCGCAGAGCAGGGCTGTGCCGTAAATCTGGGTCCAGCTTGCACCCGCCGGTTTCGTAGCGATGCCGGATTTGACCGCGATCCAGACGCTACCGAAAATGCCAATTTGCTTGCCGAGAAACAGACCGAGCGCGATGCCGAGCGGGAGGGCCGCGAAAATCCGGTCCGCCCCCACCCCGCCCAAAGCAACGCCCGCATTGGCAAAACCGAACAGGGGGACGATGAGCCAGGCGACCGGCTTGTGGAGGCTATGTTCCATCCGGTGCAACGTTGAATCCTCGGCATCGGGGGCCGCCAACGCCCGGCGCAACGGCACGGCGCTGGCCGCAAGCACCCCTGCTATGGTCGCATGAACGCCCGACATAAGCACAGCAACCCAAAGCAACAGAAAGCCCACAAAATACCAGAAGGGCGCCTTCACGCCCAACCGGTTCATGGCGAACATCGCGCCCAGAATAAAGGCTGCGGCCAACAATGCTTGGCCATTGATCGCGTCGGTATAGACCAAGGCAATGATCGCCACCGCGCCCATATCATCGACAATCGCAACACTTGTCAGGAACAGTTTGAGCGAGGCTGGCGCGCGACTGCCGAGCAAGGCCAGCACGCCAATCGCAAAGGCGATGTCGGTCGCGACCGGAATTGCCCAGCCGCGCTGAAGGTTCGCTTCGCCGCCCGTGACAAACAAATAGACCAAGGCCGGCACAGCCATTCCTGCGACCGCCGCGATCATCGGCAGATACCGGTCTGCCCACATCGACAGATGGCCGTCCAGAAATTCACGCTTGATCTCTAGCCCAACGAGCAGGAAGAAGAACGCCATCAGCAGGTCGTTGATCCAGTGATGCACCGTCATCGGGCCAAGATTTGCATTGACGGTGCTGAAATAGGCGGAAGCCCAAGGGCTGTTGGCAAAGACCATCGCCAACGCCGCCGCGACCATCAACAGGATACCACCTGCAGCTTCGCTATCGAGAAAAGCGCGGATGGCGGAACGGGACTTAGAGCGAATCGGTATCATGCTACAATAATAACCATATCGGTTTTCATTGTCAATTAAAATAGTCTATTTGGGATATTTTATCGTACAGTGTACAATATCTGATCGACCGTTTTTCCCGAAACATCAATGAGAGCCAGCCGGTGCGCGCCCGGCGTGGGGAGGAGCAGGGGTTTCGCATCGGCGGGTCCTATATCGCGTTTGTCGAGCAGCAGGCGATGCCCCGGACCTGCACCCGCAACCACAACGGCCATCCTTTGGCGCGCCAAGGGAATGTCCGGATCAAACGCAAAAACACTGCCCGAAACGGGGTTGGTGATGCGTGGCCTGCGGCTTTCTGGCGGTGCCGCTCCTTGCACATTCTGCCCGGTCCCGACCAAAAACCAGTCGCGGCGCGGCGGCTCCCTATTCCCCTCGAAACGGATCAGCCTTTGCTCAAGGCCGGGCGGGCGAACCGGAGCCAATCCCGGCCGGTCGCGGTGCAGCGCCATCATCACGTCGCGCCAAACGGGGGCTGCGCCGGACGTGCCAGACACTGCTTTCATACTATCCCCTTCCAGATTGCCGATCCAGACAGCGACGGTGTACAGGTCGGTATATCCGATACACCAATTGTCGCGCATCGCCTTTGATGTGCCGGTCTTCACCGCGACCCAGAACGGAAGTTTGAGCGCGCTATCCAACCCGAACGTCGTCGCCCGTGCGCCCGGATCAGACAGGATGTCCCCAATGATCCAAGCCGCCTGTTCTGATACAATCGCACGCGGTGCGACCGTCGGGTCACCGTCTTTGATCCGCAGCGGCGACCAGCGCCCGCCCTGAGCGAAACTGCGGTAGGCTGCCGCCTGTTGCAGGAGTGTCACTTCGGCTGACCCGAGCGCGAGTGAAAACCCGTAATAGGCCCCGTCTTCGGTCAAACCTCGGTAGCCGCTGTCCCAAAGCCGATCCCGAAAAGCTTCGGTTCCAGCGATCAGCAACGTCCGCACCGCCGGGACGTTGAGCGAGCCAGCGAGCGCGCTGCGCACAGACACCAGCCCTTTGAACGCGCGGTCATAATTTTGCGGAACGTAGAGCCCCGACGCCGTGTCGAGCTGGACCGGCGAATCGTCGAGGATCGATGCAGCGGTCAAGTAGCCTTTTTCGATGACCTGCGCATATAGGAAGGGTTTGAGTGTCGAGCCTGCTTGCCTGAGCGCATCGGCACCGTCGACGGCTGCGGCCGTGGAATCGCCGCCCACGCCGCCCACATAGGCCAGAATATCACCGCTTACATTGTCGACGACGATCACCGCGCCGTCACGCGCCCGATCCCGTCCCAGACCAATCAGTTGTCGGCGTAGTGCGGCATTTGCATTGGCCTGAATATCACGGTCAAGCGTGGTTTTGATCCTCAGGCCCGGCTCTCGAAGCAATTTGATCGCCAGATGCGGCGCGAGGCCAGGATCTAGGGCGAGGCTATGTCGCACCCCAAGCATGGCTGCCGCTGCCACCCGAAGCGCACCACAATCCTGTCGCGGCGCGATCCGGCACGCCCTGACCGCTATCTGCTCCACTGTTGCAGAAGGGGATGGTAGCAAGGCAGCGATTAGAGCTGCGTCTTGCACAGACAGCGCATCGGGCGTTTTCCCGAACAGACTGAGGGCGGCCGCAGCTACCCCCTGCGCTTCCCCTCGGAATCCGGCTAGGTTAAGATAGGCTTCAAGAATTTCATCTTTGGACCAATCACGATCAAGCGCCATTCCAGCCCGCATCTGACGCAATTTATCTAGCCAACTTCGATTGCCGGGTTTCGCAAGATCGGGCGACAAAAAAGCCGCGACCTGCATCGATATTGTGCTGGCACCGCGCGAACGGCTGCCATCGACGCGCGCTCTAGCCGCACTCCCCAAAGCCAACCAATCGACACCGCCGTGGAATCGAAACCGTTTGTCTTCCGCTGCTATGATCATTTCAGTGACATGGGGGGAAATTTGGTTGATCGGCACCCAATCGAGACGCCGGGCATGAAAATCAACCCGAAGCGAATCAATCAACGCGCCATTCCGATCGTAAATCCAGGACTCGCTTGGCTGCCACCCCGCCACAATCTGTGCGCGCTTTGGTATAGCGGGTGGCAAAGTCACAATCCACAACAAGACCAGTGCGGCAAACCCGGATAGGGCGATATAGGAAACAACTCTTCGGGCCTTGAGCCATTCTGGCACAAGCGACCCCAGCATAAGCCGGAACGATTCTCCCGTCCTCACCGCATCAACACTGTCACCGGCTGGTTCGGCAACTGCCCGCGAATATCCGGTGAATACATGGCTTCAACGCGCGTTGGCGGCATCGTGAATTTGCCAACGCTATTGAGTCTTACCGCATATTCAACGGTAAAACGACCCTCAGGTGCCCATTCAAAATATCCCCGCCATGCATCGCGCCCACGCTCCACATAGGATGGCGATACCCCGTCGCCGCCAGATGCCGCTTGCCGCAACAGGCCCGATTGGCCGCCAAGATTGCCGATGATAGTGGCCCCCGGGGGAACCGGATCATTGACGACAACCCAGTTGCGTCCGGCACCCGCATCAACCCGGATCCGGATTTTCAGCACATCGCCGCGCGTCAACTGACCTTTGGTGGCCTGCAAAATCGGCGTCACCGTCTTTTCAATTCGGTAACCTGCAAACAATGCTTTTTTGAGGGGAACTGCTGCTGACAAGGAAATCATTGCCCACGGACCAGCGCCCGACGCCTGTTTCATGATCAGAGGCGACCGCGAAATCGGCAATACAAAACGAAGCGCTTCCGAATTCGGCGTTTGCGGCCAATTTCGAGACAGAGTTTCGCTCCCAAGGCTAACAGTCGTCATGCCTTTAATGGCATTAGCCGGATACAAGTTAGCAAATTTGCGTGCCGCGATCGCCCCCCAAGCATTGGCAGTCGTCGTATCCCAATGCCCGCGTTGCTGACGCAGCGCGACACCAACCATCATTTTGGCGGCATCATCGCTCCACCCCGGGCGCCCTAGTGTTGCAATGAGTGCCTTGATCGCCATTTCATCGCCCGAACTCATCATCCACCACGGCGCATTGGCTTGATCAGTGAGGTCCAGCCTCGATCCTTCATAAACCAACCGCTGCCGCATAATGTTTTCCGCGCTTACACGGAGCGCCGTGTTCGCTCCCTTCGTACGGTCAATGATCATCAGCCAATCCGCCAAGTTCGTCGTGGCCATGTCTGACGGTGCAAGACTGATTTGCCCCAGCATAGAAGGCGTGGTCAGACCATAGCGCGCGAGCGCTCCAGTCGCCGCAAGCCGGGTCAGCCGCTGGTCGCCGCCCCATGCATAGTCGCGTTTCAATCGGCCATCGACGACGGCCTTCATGGCGTCGAGCATTTTCCGGCGCGGCTCTTCGGGTATGACGAACCCAGCCTCACTGCTGACCGATAAAATATACGCTGTCAGAGCCTCGGACCCGCGCATATCTTGCATCGGCCAATAGCGCAGTAGCCCGTCACTATCGAGATAGGCTGGAATTTCGGCAGCCAATCTTTCCCACCCTGAACTATCTCCCATAACAACGAGGCGCGACGCCTGCTGCTCAAAACAAGTATAGGGATAGCCTGCCATATAGGCGCGCACGCCGGAAAGCGGGGGAGCAAGAGTATCTGTCAGTTTCACATCGACAAAGCCGTATCCCGGCAAAGCGTCGGCCGGGGCCATCAACGGTATGCTAGTACTTGCCCCGATCCGCGTCAGGGTTGCTGCCCAGACTTCGATTGGAACGGCCGGAATGACCTCTTGTGATGCGGAAATTCTGTCCACTGCTTTTCCGCTGGCCGACTTGGCTTCAATATTCCAATCCAAAGCCGACACGCCTTCTGGGGCCGTAAGGTTCCAAGTGACCGATGCGGAACCGCCCGCGGGAATTGTGACCGTCAATGGCGGCGCAATGATGAGCGCAGGGCTGACTTTTGCCGTCGCAGTTACCGTCATAGCCTTATCTGTGCCGTTGCGTAAAGTGAAACTGGCACCAAACCAGTCGCCAGTTCGCACTAGGGGTGGAATTCCAGAGAAAATGCTCAAATCCTGAGCAGAACGAATGCTGGCTTCGCCGGCGCCAAAGAGACTTGCACCAGCATTTGCGATAGCGACAAGCCGGAACGAAGACAGTGAATCCGAAAGTGCAACCGGCATCTTCGCACGGCCCTTGGCATCAAGAACAACGCGCCCTTTCCACAATAGAACCGGCTTGAAATCTTCGCGTTTGACTGCGGAAATATCCTGCCCGCCGCCGCCGCCAACCTCAACTGCTTTCTTGCCGTAATGCCGCTTTCCAACAACTTGGGTTTGCGCTGTAGACGTGAGAACCGACAACGGTCGCTCCCCCATCATCGCCGCCAAAACGTCCCAACTGTCGTTGGGCGCGAGTTGGAGCAAAGCTTCATCAACCGCGACAAAAGCAATTTCCGCGAACTTTGCTGGCTTGCCATTCGGCTCTGTTACCTGAACATCGACCTGTGCCGTATCGCGGACCGCATATTTGGCCTTGTCAGCTTTGACTTTAACACTGAGTTGATGCCCTTCCCAGCCGACCTTAACTTTGGCAATCCCAATACGGTAACTTGGCTTTGCAAGATCAATCAGTGCGGTCGGTTCATAACCGTCTCGGCTGAGGTAGGGAAGATTCCATTCGCGGGCGATTTTTGCGGTCCACAGTTTGAAGCCACCGACCCGGCCGCGCACGGCCATCACGGAAACGAACACGTCGGGCGCATATACAGCCGGCATAGGCACAGCGATGACCGGGTCAGTGCCAGATAATTGGGTCACAAAACTGGACAGCACGCCTTCACGTTCAACGGTGACAAGTGCTGTTGCTTCGCGGAACGGCATCCGCACCTGAAACTTGGCGATTTCACCAGCCTTGTATGATTTGGCTTCTGGGATCAGGTCCATGCGGTCACCATTATCGCCGCCAAACCATCAGTCATCCTCGCCAGCCAACCAGACCGATTGAACCGCTCTTGCAACATTCCCGTCATTGTCAGTTGTCGTTGCAACGACAGTAACTTCTCCAGAAATGCCGGGCGACATAGTGCAACTTGCCATGCCAATTTTGTCAGTCGTGGTCGTGCATCCACCCGCAAGGCGCGTCGTCCGCATTTGGTTGTCATAAGCATAGAAGCCGCCGATCAGCCGCCGCCGCGCGGTCAGGATTTCGCGGCTGTATAATTGCACAGTGACTATTTTGCCTTTGAACGACGCGCCTTCTGGACCAAGTGCCACAAAACGAAGCCGTAGGTCGTCATCGCGCATCATCCAACCATCGGTCTTGATGCCTAGACGAACTGCCGAAGGCAGCAACGCTATGGTGCGACTTGTCGTCAACGTCTCTCCGTTGGCATCCTGATAATCCATCTCAACCGTCATCGCAGTTTCATTGTCGATAGGCTGGGTGACGTCGATTATTGCTTTGGCGCTGCCATCTCCCATAAGACTGATCGGCAGCGATTGGGAAAATGGAAGTAGCGGTGCCGCCTCTTCATTATCACCGTTAAGCGGTTGGGTTCCTTCATCAACCTTCGCTCCGCCAAACACCCAGCCTTCCCATCCATCGGGAGTTATCTGATTTGCTGCATAAGCAGTGCGGATATTGACTGGTAAATTTGCGGCGGGACCACCAGACAGATACCCAACGAACAGGTTCAGTGGAATTTGTGTCGGCCGAACAAGCGCGGCTTTGGGGCCAGATATTGTCGCGCGCATCGTTGGTAATCTGAATTCGTCAATTTTGAATGTCTGGTTGAGGTAAGTCACATCCTTGGCCGTTTTGATTGCCAGCGAATAATCGCCCATCGGTGCCCCCTTAGGGGCAACCCACTGCGTTTCCCCGATGCCATCGGACCCGATGGTTATAGGGATTTCAAATTCCGTGCCGGACCCGCTGTGCGCAATTTTTAGCGTGCCCGTCAGCCCTTCCGCAAATTGCAGTCCGCTGCCAACTGGCCTTCGCATGATATGTTTCATGTTAATGGTTTCGCCCTGACGCAGCAGCTTACGGTCGAAAACCGTGTGTATGATGTCGCTTGGTGCCGACCAGCCATAGGGCAGATCAAAGTCATAGGGCCTGATGCCGTCGCCCCATTCCGTCAGGGTAAAGCTGAAATCTCCACTGGATCGTGCCGAAATCATGAGGGGCGGGGCCGCATCGTTGCTACACCCTGTATAGGCTTCGGGGGCTGGCAGCCCGGTGACAACCAGACGACCCAGTTTATCGGTTACCCCTCGGGCAATCTGTCGACCAGAACAAGCGTCAGAAACGCGGACATCAGCCCCGCCAACTGGCGCAGCACCATCAAGGCTCGTCACCCAAGCAAGGGATTTATCTCGCCCCCACTTAAAATGGACTGCCATGTTGGTGACGAGCGCGCCGGCAACGACATAGCGTGGCATATTGCGACCAAGCAACGCACGGCCTAGGGCGGGGCTGCGCATTTCAACTACGTAGAATCCTGGGTTCTTGAGCGGAATTCCAGCCACTTCAAATGCCTTGCCGCTGGCCGGTAAATCTAGTTTCAAATCAGCCCCCTGCCCATTTAGCAAGGATGCGGCACCACGGTAATTGACTGTAACCTCTTTGCCACCAATGGTTTCTTCACGAAAATCGCTGTCGTCATGATTATCAATATCACGAAGCCATTTCGCAATCTCTCCATCCGATGCATCAACCCTTAGCATATCACCGGTAATGCCTTTGATACTCTGAGCGAGTTGAGGTTCCACTGCCCGGACGGTGACCGGAAATATGCCGCCTTCCTTTGCCTCAATGATACCGAACGGCGATGCGAACTTAATCAGCGGCGGGGCCTCATCAATTTGAACCTCCAACGGAAAACGAGAGGCATTGGCAAGTGGCCTGCCACTTTCATCTTTCATGCCAGTCGGCAGCGAAAGCGAAGCCATTATCCCAGCCGGAAGTGGCCCGTTGAAAATGACTTCACTGACGGTCGCGCTACCCTTGTTGTCTTGTGAGATAGTTGATTGCAAAACGACCCCATCAGGAAAAGACAGCCGCACACCATTCGCTTGCGTTACGGGCACCGGGGCTGAAAATTCGACGCGCGCGTTTTCAACAGGATTACATCCCGCTTGAGGATTAACGCGCCGACAAACCCACCGCGCAGTGAAGGCTTTTCGAACTGAGAAATCGTAACGCTGATCCCGACCAGAAATGCGGTGATCCCTGTTGGCAATAGCCTTGCCCCAAACGACCGAAACATCCCGGCCCGGTGGTAATGGCCTTAGGCATTTAACCCCAATTATCGTTGCTAATGCGATTGCCCGATCTTGAGAAGTAAGTGGGAATTGTCGCGGCAGTCCGGCATTTTCGCGGAAATTCCGACTGCCCCAATCTTCGTCGCCCAAATCGGCAAAAAGTTTTGAGACAATGGCGTCCGGCAGGATTTCTAACGCAATTTTTTCGCCAATACCATCAACAGCGCAATATCCATTTGCCAAAACGGATTGACGGGCTGCGTGCGTATTGGTGGCGATTAGAAAAACCTGATCCTCTTCTATGTCGCCATCATATTCGCCAGGAAATATGGCGCGCACGGAAGGACCACCAGTATCGATCAAGAAGCTTGATGTTCCCGAAATCGCTTCGCCAGTTGCGCTCTTCAATCGCGCATTGAGTTCAACCATGCATTTTAAGCCTCCGGGCAAAGGCCTTTCAAATTCATAGACATAGGTCTGGGCATCGATCCAGCGGCCGCTGCTGCCGATTTGACAAGTCATCGTTGCCGGGCTGACGGCACGCGGATCACCAATTGGAACCATATTTGTAGAAAACCGGATCGTGAAACGGTTTATAGCGCCGCCACTGGTCCCACCTGTTCCTGCCGTTGCC
>JANNWX010000228.1:0-6622 GCA_031409315.1 Sphingomonadales bacterium
CCCGCGTCCACGCTCCCCGCCGTCGTGATCAACGAAGTCCTGACCGCCTCCGTCCCGCCCGCCCTCGACGCCATTGAGCTGTTCAATCCCACCGGCCAGCCTGCGAACATCAGCGGCTGGATGCTCACCGACGATTACCGCGAGCCGCTCAAGTACCGCATCCCCAATAACACGACCATTCCTCCCTACGGATTCCTCGTGCTGGACGAATCCGCCTTCAATCCCGCGGTGCCGACTTCCTCCGAGCCATTCGCCTTGAGTTCGCGCGGGGATGAAATCCACCTCTTCTCCACCGACACCTACGACAACCTGACCGGCTACCATCACGGCTACGGGTTTGGCGCAGCCGGGATCGGCATGTTGATCGGTTTGACCATCTATCTCGCGGGCCAAAAATATCTACCAGCCGAACATTTCGTCGTAAAAGATGCCGGAAAAGCCGCGCCGCCAAAGCTGGAACCCGGCGATTGGCCGCGGGTGATTGCGCTCCTGATCCTTATCCCGGTGCTGGCCGTGTCTATTGTCCCCAACAACCAGATATTCAATGCCTATCTGATCTGGGGCGATCAGCAATTTGACCTTGTCTGGATGGGACAGAAACTGCCGACAACATGGCTGGTGACGTTCGACGCGATTGTCAGTGTCGGCTTTTTGGCCGGGGTTGCGCTCTTCTACCGCTGGTATGCAAAGCATTGGCAGGAGCCGGACGAAGTGATGAAAATCATCATCGGTTCGGTCTTTTCAATTGCTGGCATGCTGTGCCTGTTCATGGCGGCGTCAACGCAAGGCGAAGGCGCGAAAATCGGATTGTCTTGGCCGGTTCTCTTCCATATTCTCAACAGTATCGGCTTTGCGCATATGTTGCCTGTCAGCCTTGCCCTGTTTGCAAAAGTAGCGCCCAAAGCGATCAATGCGACCGTTATAGGCCTCTATTATCTTGCCTTCTTCACGGCCAACGCTTTGGTCGGCTGGATTGGCGGCTATTATGAAACGATGCCGACGCCGACGTTCTGGCTGCTCCACGCCGGATTGGCAGCGGGATCAGGGGCGTGTTTCATCCTGTTCAAACTGTTCGTCGGGCGCCATCTGGCAACCGCAGATTGACATTCACCTATCGCCCCGGCCGGTAGCTGCGTTCGATATGCCCCTGCAAATCGGCGCGGTTGAACCAGACCGGCTTGGTTTTCTGGGCAACGAACAGGGGGGCCTGATCGGCATAATGGGGCGATTTTTCGTCGAGGGTTGCTGACCCGAACTGATGGATACTGCGTGAGGACAACAGGCCCGCACGATCCCATGAAATGAACATGACAAATGTATCGCCGCCATTGGCGGTAAGGGTGCCGTCTTTTTCCTTTTTTCCGTAAACCGCCCGGTAAACATCAGGGCCGCCCGCAATCGGCAGATCAACCTTGCCGCGCCGCAGCCGATTGACCTCGCCCCATTTGGGGTCAAGCCGCCCGAAATGCGTTTTCAGATGCCTGATCGCATCATCAAGTGATGCGCGCAGGGGCGGCAATTTTTCGCCCATTTCAACCGCCCGACCAATCGGCTCACCAATAAGGATGGCAAGGGCCGCGCCGCGATTATCAATATCTGTCCGCCGGTCCCATCGCCGCAGGATTGTCTGCGCATTTTCCAGATCAGAATTGCCCTTTGCATCCAGTATGAGAACTTGCTGTATCAGGCTTTCGAGAATGCTGTTGTCACTATACCCAAGGTCATATTTATAGGCCTCGAACTCAGCCGCAGTGATTGACCGGTCACGCATATAGGTTTCCAACACACGCTCCGCCCTGTTGGTCATATTTGTTTGTAGCCCGAGGTTTTTGGGAAGTGACCCCGCCTTGATATTGTCAGCCGGTTCAGATGCGATCAGCGGATCATTATTTGAATTGAACGCAAGCCCGCTTTTCGGGTTCCAGATTTGTGGCAGTTGATCGAACGGCACCCGTTCGCGCCAGACAAGGTCAGCGCGATCACCGGGCAGAATTCCAGACCAGTCGACCCCGGCCTTGCGTACCGGAAACTGGCCGTTGTGCAGATAGCCGATATTGCCTTTATCATCTGCGAAAACGTGATTGATGCTGGGCAGCGCCTGCAACCGCATGGCGTCCATCCATTGTTCGCGAGTCTTGGCCTTATTCATGGCAAGATATTGGATCGACTGGCGGATTTCACCCATGCCGGCATAGCTGATCGCAAAACTGCCGTGATCGGTTTCCAGAACCGGGCCGTGGACCGAATAAAGGACATCGCGTTTGACCGTCCACAAGATCGGCCCATAGATTTTAACGCGAAAGGTTGCGATTTTGGTTTCATAGCGTCGCCAGCTGCCGTCGAAAAAATAGTGCCCCGGTTTGGCTGGATCGGTTTTCAGGCGATAGACATCCACCAGATCGGGCTTGTTGACCGTGCTCGCCCAGCCAAGATTTGCATTATGACCGTGGATCATGAACGGCCCGCCGGGAAAGAAACCACCAGCAACGTGCCAGCCTTCGCCGCTGTCAAGCACCGCTTCATACCAAGCAACCGGCCCGGCATAGGGTTGATGCGAATTGACGAGCAATCGCGTCGCGCCGTCGTCGGCCCGCGAAGGTGCAACGGCGATGCCGTTCGATCCCTTTGGCGGGGATGTATCGCGGGCGGGGTCCTGTTCTGTGACGGCTTTCAATGCTTTGTCGAGCCCGTAGAAAAATGGCCCGCGAAAAACCGATCCGGCTGCGACATCGCGGCCCGATAGCGGCGAAAATCCCGCAGGGACCTTGTCAGGATTTTGCGCCGCATATAGATTGACGCCGTCGGCATAAGCCTGTTGCACTGCGCGCACCGCAAACGGGACTTTGCTGTCATAGCCCGCATCGACCGTTTCCCAGACCCTCAGCAGCCTGACAAGATAATCGCTGACTGCAGCCTCGCTGCCTTTGGTCTCGGCGGAACGGCCCCGCGTTACCAACACCGCCTCGATGATTGTCGAAAAGTCATCCTCGCTATGGGCATAGCCCAAGCCAAAGGCGACATCAGTGTCTTTGGGGCCAGAAATATGGGGTACGCCGAATGTGTCACGTTCAACAAGCGCGTCATGTTTTTGCGCAGCTGCAATCAACCCGGCGCTATCGAAAGTGTGACCCAATGGTGCAATCCGAACGCCAGCGGCATATGCCGCGCCGCATGCAATCGCCAGCATGATGCCGGCCCAATATCGCTTTTTCAAACCATCAACTCCCACACCTATTTTCATTCAGACTAGCCGAACGGAACAGGCCCGGCTAGGGCGGTTAGGTGAAATGACCCAGCATGTTCTGATCCTTTGCAATCCCGCATCTGGTAACCATTCCGACATGCTTATCGATAAGCTTGCAGCGGCTTACCGAAAGCACGGATTCGAAGTCATCAACGGCGAAAGCTCACCCACCCATCCATTTGAACCTGTGCGCGGCATCGACCGGATATGTATTGCGGCAGGCGATGGCACGGTGCGCCATATTCTGTCGAGATTGCTGAGAGAACAAGAGAATCCACCCGTCGATATCTATCCGGCGGGCACGATCAACCTTATTGCGCGCGAACGCGGTGCACCAAAGGATGTCGTCGCGTTTGTCGAGGCTGCCCTAGCTGCGTCGCAACGCCAACTATTTCCTGTCGCAATCGGCGGAAGCCATTTCATGGGCTGCGCGAGTATCGGGCCGGATGCGCGCGCGGTGGCACGTGTTTCGCTTTCGCTTAAACGCCGCTTTGGCCGTATCGCCTATGTGATCGCTTTGGTTAAAACCCTGTTCAATTGGGAACGCCCGCGCATCACGCTGACGATGGACGATGGGGTTATCCACTGCGAGGCCGTTTATGTCGCCAACGGGCGCTACTTTGCCGGGCCGTGGACGCTTGCCCCGGACGCACGGCTTGGTGACCAAAAATTTCATGTCGTGACGCTTGCCACGGCGCGCAGGCGGGATTTTGTGGCGTTCATGATTGGTGTCATGCTGGGCCGGTTGCACCGGCTTGCCAATGTTCAGTCGTTCACCAGCACAAACATTGCTGTTCAATCAGATATCCCGCAACTGGTTCAGGCCGACGGAGACATTATCGGCGCGCTACCAACCGAAATACGGATCAGCGAAAGAGCTGTTCCGGCGTGATATTCAATAAGGCGGGCGTCATTCCAAGGTGCGATGATCCTGACCCGTTGAGAATCACTGCGCCTTGGGATTAACGGATTACTAACCATGCGGGCGCATGATGCACTCTGAAAGGACGTCAGAGGGGCAATCATGGGAACCAGAATGTTGCCGGCAAATGGATCGTTGGCGCTTGCCGAGCTCAAGGAGTTTGCAAGTTTTTCGCAAAGCTCGCAACGCTATATCCGGCGCTCGCTCGACGTTGCCTTTGATCGCGGCGATGCACTGTCAATATGGTCACGCGACATTGTCGAAGCGTCCAGCATTCGTGCCCAAACACTGATCTATGGCAAGCTGGACGGGTTACGCGGTGATATGCCAGCTGATGAAGGGCTTGCCTCCATCGATGGGTTCTTGGGCACGCTGATCGCGGTCAGCGCGTTTGACCTGGGGCAGAACCGTATCAGCAGTTTTGGGGCCTACCGCTTTTTGTATGAACGGTTGTTGGGCGCGGGCACGCGGCCTTGGCTTCCGGCTGCCTTTTGTGCGGCGGCATCGTTACCACACTTGCATCCTGCGCGTCGGCGTGCCTTGCTCCAGTCGATCAGCGAAGCAGCGGCGACGGCCCCCGGCTGGTCAGCGCGCGAACCGGTTTTCTTTCCCGAATGGGTTGAAAAGGTCGATACGACCTACGGTTGATCCTAATCGCAGGCGCGGTGCAGCTTTTGAGCGATCCATGCGGCAACAAGGCAGGATGCAGCCACCATCAACAACGTGCCTTCAACCGTGACGCCCAGGCTGATCAATCCGCCAAGCAGCAACGACGCAATCACCATCGCGCCAGAATTGACGATATTGTTTGCGGCAATTGTCCGGGCGGTATGTGATTTTGCCACCGTGGTTGTCAGAAAAGCATAGAGCGGCACAACGAACATACCCCCGGCAACCGATATGCCGAACAGATCAAGAAGGATGCGGTCGGCCTGCGGGATCAGGATGAAGTCACGCCAGCCCAGCAGATCGGGTGATGCGATTGTCCAATGGCTAATCGACCACCAAAGATCGAGGATGAATAAACCCATGACGATCACCGAAATTGGTGAATAACGTGCAGATACTTTGCCGTTGAGCATCCGGTTGACAGCGATGGAGCCAATCGCAATCCCGACCGAAAAGATCGCGGTGAACAATGTGGCCACTTCCTGATTGGCGTTGAGGGCATTTTTGACCAGTGGCGGGAATTGAGCACCCAGAACCGCGCCGATTGCCCAGAAAAAACTGATCGCCATAATCGCCAAAAACAGACGCGGAATATGCATTGTTGCATTGACCAGTCGGTAGGAAGAGCGAAAGAAATTCCAGTCGATTACAATCGGTTCATCGTCGACTTCGGGAAGAGCGGGGGGCACATATTGGCCGCTGATCCGGCCAATCGCCGCAACAACAAGAACTGCGACGGCGGCCCATTCCGACGGGATCAACCCGCCGGCAATCGTGCCGAGCAAGATCGCGATATAGGTTCCGGCTTCGACCAGACCGGTGCCGCCCAACACATTTTCTTTATCCAGATGCTGCGGCAGGATCGCATATTTGATCGGGCCGAAGAATGTCGAATGGACGCCCATCGCAAACAAGGCAGTCAACATGACCGGGACCGAATGGAGAATAAGGCCGCCTGCGCCGACGACCATGATCAGGATTTCCGCAGTCTTGATAATCCGGATCATCCCTGCCTTATCGCGGCTATCAGCCAATTGCCCCGACAAGGCAGACAAAAGGAAGAACGGCAGGATGAACAGTCCGCTTGCTAGCGCGTTGAAATAGGCTTCCTGCGCCGGATCGCTGTAAATATGGTATGTGACCAAAACGACCATCGCCATTTTGAACATATTGTCGTTAAAAGCACCAAGGAACTGGGTTATGAAGAGCGGTAAGAAGCGCCGTTTGCCGAGCAGCCGGAGGGATGTTTGCATAAAGGCGGTGGTCCATCCCAGTGAAAAGTCTCAAAAAGGCGCATAGACCAGCTTTGCGCTGCGGCGCAAACGCTATAAGGAAGCGCACATGACCAGCGTGCCAAACCTGCTGACATTATCTCGCATCTTTGCGGTGCCGTTGCTCGTCGCATTGCTTTGGTATCCGGGGTGGGAATTGGGCTGGTTGCTCGGCTTCGCGCTCTATTGCTTGATGGGTATTACCGATTATTTCGACGGCTATATCGCACGATCCTATGGGACGGTTTCAAAATTGGGTCAGTTTTTGGATCCCATTGCCGACAAGATCATGATTGCGGCTGTCATCCTGATGCTGGCAGGGACGCGCCATGATGCTGCGTCGATCACTGGTATTCACCTGATCCCCGCGCTCGTCATTCTGCTGCGTGAAATTGCTGTGTCTGGCTTGCGCGAATTTTTGGCCGGATTGCGTGTGTCTGTGCCGGTATCACAGCTTGCCAAATGGAAAACCACGTTTCAATTGGTGGCGCTGGGTGCGCTCATTCTGGCGGGCGG
>JANNWX010000229.1:0-4024 GCA_031409315.1 Sphingomonadales bacterium
CAGTCCTCAACCTTTAGGATGTCGATCATCGAAAGTGCCTGATCGGCACTGACGAGCGTGGCATCAATCGCCAGCGCATGGGCCGCAATCATCAGATCGAGTGGAGCGATAGTGGCGCCCTTGCTTTCGAGCGCGGCGCGCAATGTTCCGTAATGCGGCGCGATGGCATCGCTCCAGGGCAGAATGTCGGTATAACGCAGAAACTCGCGCACCAGCTTGGCGAGTGTCGTAGCCTGTGGGCGCTTCGCCAGACCATAGTGCATCTCGCCAGCCGTAACCGAGGAAATTGCCAGTGACGAAAGCGACACCGACGCGGCGCGGGTGCAAACCGGCTCTCGCTGCCGCAGGATCGCGCTGGCCGCATTGGTGTCGAGCAAATACCGTGTCGTCACGCCGCGTCAGTTCCGTCGTCTGGCCACCCCTCGAAGGGATCGCGATCCTGCGGCGGTGTCCGCCGCTCATCGTCCCCGAGAAAGTCGCCGGGGATGTCAGCCTTGAGTTTTCGTGCAAACGCGAAAAACTCTGCAAGGCTCTCTGGCTTGCGCGACAGGATGACATCGCCGGTCTGCTCATCGCGCCGGATACTCACTTCGCTACCCTCAAAGCGGTAGCTAAGTGGCAAGCGAACGGCTTGGCTTTTGCCGTTCTGGAATAGCTTGGCGGTTTGACCCATGACGGAAACTCCTTAGTATAGACTATAATCTATCACAGCTTGATGATTGGTAAAAGGCAAAATCGTGCGCCACTATGAAATTCATCCTCTGACGCGCGTCCCCTAACGCCGTCCACCCCCATCCCCCACACCCAGATGCCCCGTCACCGCCGCCTGCACCGCCGCACGATCATCCTGCGCCAGCACGCCGATGCGGCGCAGGATCAGCGACTGGTCGAGCGTGAACAGTTTCATGCGAATGACGCCGCCGCGGCTTAATCCTGTGCTGACCAGATCGGTGATGGGCACGTCAAAAGGCCATGCCGAGCGTGCGGCGCGGGTGATCATCGCCAGCAGATACTGGCCGGTTTCTGCGCCGAACAGTGACGCTTCGGACAGCACCAGCGCGGGGCGACGTATGGTGCTGGCACGGTCGGTGAAGGGAAACGGCACAACCACGACTTCGTATCGCTCATAGGTCATCAAAAGCGGCCATATCCTCGACGCTCAGCCATTCTTCGGCCAGATTGGCCTCTACTCCCTTGAGGAACAATATATCGAGCGCCGCCAGTTTCCGCACGCGGGCAGTGCCATCCTCCACATCCCACGCGACTGTATCACCCGCCGTGAGCCCAAGCGCAGCGCGGACATCGGCGGGCACCGTAGCCTGATATTTGGCGGTGAGGCGGGACGTTTCCATATAGTAATACGTATTACCATAGGATCGACTAGTCAATCCTTATTGCACCCCCTACCCCGCAACTTCAAACTCCGCATAGCCCCCCGCCGCCACGTTGTTGCAGGTTTCAGCATAAAGCGGGTAGCCGCCGACATAGGGGAGGAACTGGCGCGGTTTGCCCGGCACGTTGGCGCCCATATACCAGCTGTCGGCTTGGGGATAGAGCGTCATATCCGCCACTTCATTCACATGCACCACCCAGCCATCTTCGGCCTCCGACGTGGCTTCAATCGTTGCCAAGTCGTGATCAGCCAGATGGGTGATGCAATCCGCGATCCAATCGACATGATGTTCGATCGACATGACCATGTTGGTCAGGACCGACGGACTGCCCGGACCGGTGACTGTGAACAGATTGGGGAAACCAGCGATCATCAAGCCGAGATAGGTGCGCGGGCCATCCGCCCATTTGGCCTTGAGGGAGAGACCGCCGCGACCCAAAATGTCGATGTTCGCCAGTGCCCCGGTCATCGCGTCAAAGCCGGTGGCAAAGACAATGGCATCAAATGCATAGTCCAGCGCGCTGGTTTTGATTCCGGTCGCGGTCAGCGTTACAATCGGGGTGCTGCGCAGATCGACGAGCGACACGTTGTCGCGATTATAAGTCGCGTAATAACCAGTATCGACGCACAGTCGCTTGGTGCCAAACGGATAGGTTTTGGGGGTCAGCAGATCAGCGATGGCCGGATCGTGCACCGCCTCTTGGATTTTACTTGCTACAAAATCAGCGACAGTCCGGTTCGCCTCTAGATCAACGCCGGTATCGGCAAAGGCGCCACTTATCGCAAAGCCACCGCGTTGCCATCTGTCCTCATAGACCCGATGCCGTTCTTCTGCCGAGGTTTCTAGTGCCAGAGTCTCGCGGGCGTCCAAAATGGTCGCCGCGATAGGTGACATCCGCGTGCGCGCGCGATAATCGGCCCTGTTCGCATCCCAATCGGCCAGATATTCGGCGGACAGTGGGCCGTTATGCGCGGGCACACTGTAATTCGGCGTGCGCTGAAAAACCGTCAGTTGCGTTGCCTGTTTGGCAATCTCTGGGATCGACTGGATCGCCGATGATCCGGTGCCGATCACGCCGACGCGCTGGCCGGTAAAATCGACGCCGCCGTGCGGCCATGAGAATGTTTTGTAGATCGCGCCTTTGAAATCGGCGATGCCCGCAACATCAATCTCTTTGGGGGTCGACAGGCAGCCCGTGGCCATGATGCAAAAGCGGGCGGTAAATGTTTCGTCGCCGTCGGTTTCCACGGCCCAGCTGGATGCGTTTTCGTCGAACGTCGCAGCGATTACTTTGGTATCAAACTGTATGTCCCGGCGCAGATCATAGCGGTCGGCAACATGGTTTAGATAGCGGAGCAATTCAGGCTGCGTGGCGTAACGTTCGCTCCACCGCCAGTCGCGTTCCAGCTCTACGTCGAAACTATAGCCATATTCCTGGCTTTCAATATCAACCCGTGCGCCGGGATAACGGTTCCAAAACCAGGTTCCGCCGACCCCGCTGCCCGCCTCGATCACCCGCGCTGTGAGGCCAAGGCCGCGCAGCCGGTGGAGCATATACAGGCCGGCAAATCCAGCGCCGACGATCAGTGCATCATAGTGTCTGTCGGCCATCACTGCGCTTGCATCGGTCGTTCATCAACAAGCATCTGGACGAGTGGCTGCATCCCCGCATCATATTTGGCGAGCATGACATGATCGTCGGCATTATCGAAATGTGTCACAAGTTCACGGCCGTTCCACCAATGCAAGGCATAGGCGGGTGGCTCGGCAATGATCATCGGGCGGTTGTCGGGATTGTGTGGGTCAATCGGCGTCAGATCAAGCGCGACTTGTGGCGCGGTGGAGGCGCAAATGGCAATCGCCGTCCCGCGCCAAGGCACGACGATGGGCCGGTGAAGATGTCCGCACAGGATCGCCTTGATGTTGGTCGCGCCAGCAATCGCATCGGCAAACGTCGTCACCCACGGCTCATCAGGATGGGTATTCATCCATTCGATACCAACCTCGACCGGCGGGTGATGCATGACGATGACGGTCGGCGCGTCCGGGGCCTCGGCCAACCGATCCCGCAGCCAGTTTGCACGCACCGCGCAAAACGCGCCGCCGTGCCGCCCTTCCTCCAGCGTATCGAGAAACAGAAACCGCATCCCGCCCCGTTCGACAACATATTGAACGAAACCATCCGCCACCGGCACGTCCGGGAATTGCGCGCCAAAATTCACGCGATCATCATGATTACCAAGGCACATATGGACTGGAAACGAACAGCCGCTCAGGGCATTGGCCAAGCGGCGATAACTGTCCTGATCCCCGCGATCAACAAGGTCGCCGGTTGCGAACAGCATGTCCGGGCGGTTCGGACCTGCTTCCAGATATCGTAAAGTCTGGTCCAGCCGTTTGCGGTTGAATTCAGCCGGATTGTCCGGATCAAAGCCCAGATGGATATCAGTAATCTGCGCGATCAGCACTGCGGCCCCCGATCATTTGCGCGAAGCGGCATTCACCGTCCGTTTTGCGACTCGATGGTTGGAAACCCACGGTGCCCCATCATCGGCATGATAACTGTGACACATAGCACAGGCAGAGGGCACGTCCGCCCGCGACGCTTCCCCGCCGTGACATTCGCGGCA
>JANNWX010000230.1:0-3646 GCA_031409315.1 Sphingomonadales bacterium
TTAAAACAGGACAATATGCTGGCAATGGATGGGGGGAGGAGTAAAATTTTGTCAACAATTCTGACCCCGCCCAACCGGTTTGATGCCGGGGGTGAAGATTTGCTGACCAACGCTTGGGCCGCGATTCGCGCTGGTTTGCGCTCTGATATTGGCGCCCGGACCTTTGATCATTGGCTAAAGCCCGTTGCACTTGTCGGATATTGTGAGACTGACCACGCCGTTTTGCTGGCGCTTCCTTCTGAATTCATGGCAAGCTGGGTTTCGTCCCATTATGCTGACCGTTTGACCCATGCATGGCGCGCTATGTTGCCACAGGTGCGGGCAGTGCGGATTGAATCGGCTGGGGAAAATGTGGCTGGCCGCTATTCAGCACCGGTTTCTGCCGCCAGTGATGCAGATGTTGTCGCGCATGCCCCAGAGGCGAGCCAGTTTGACAAAAGGCTGACGTTTGAGAATTTTGTTGTTGGCCAAACCAATATCGTTGCCCGCAATGCGGCAATTGCGCTGGCGTCGGGCGGCGCGACGATGTTCAACCCTTTGTTCATCCATTCGCAGACGGGGCAGGGGAAAACCCATCTCCTTCATGCCATTGGTCATGCATATGAAGCCGCCAACCCGTCTGCGCGTGTTCTCTACATGTCTGCCGAGCGGTTTATGTTCGATTTTGTCAGTGCAATGCGCGCACGCGATACGCTGACCTTCAAGGCACGTTTGCGGTCGGCTGATCTGTTCATGATCGACGATGTGCAGTTCATCGCCGGTAAAGAGGCGACGCAGGAAGAATTTCTGCACACAGTTGACGAACTGATGACAGGTGGTCGTCGTTTGGTGATCAGCGCTGATCGCGCGCCCCATGCTTTGGACGGCGTTGAGGGACGCATATTGTCACGCCTGACCCAAGGGCTGGTGGCCGATATTGCGCCTGCCGATTTCAGCTTGCGGCGGGCCATCCTGGCCGCAAAAGTGGCGTCGCTTGCGACTGCGAACGTTCCAGAAGATGTGATTGAACTTTTGGCCGCGCGGATCGTCAGTAATGTGCGTGAACTGGAAGGTGCGCTCAACCGGTTGCTTGCTTATGCTCAGCTCAACAATCGCCCGATCGATACTGATTTTGCAGAAGACGTGCTGGCCGAAATGTTCCGCGCTAGCCGCCGCAGGATCACGATTGATGAAATCCAGAAGCGGGTATCTGAACATTATAAAATTCGGCAGGCTGAAATGGTTTCGGCCCGCCGAGCGCGCGAAGTTGCGCGGCCAAGGCAGGTGGCCATGTATCTGGCCAAGCAATTAACGCCGCGTTCGCTGCCCGAAATCGGTCGGAAATTCGGTGGACGTGATCATACGACAGTGATCCATGCTGTCCGCCAGATTGAACGTTTGCGCGGCTGCGATACCGATATCGACACCGATGTCCGCACGCTCATCCGGCAACTTGAAAGCTGATCATTTCTTTTTCGGGGCAGCAACCGTAATTTTGATTGTCTCGCCAGAATTTCCCGGAAAGCCGGTAAACATGGCCTCGACCAGATTGGGGACGAGATAGGTTAGATTGTCATTGAGCGACATGGCCTGCGCTTTTCCTTCAAAGACGCGTTTGCCGTCAACATTGCTATCAATCTTCATATCCAGACCACTGGTGAAAACGGTATAATTTTCCACTTCATCATAGCCAGACCCGAACAGAAACGGATCATAAAAGCCGCTGACGTAGCTGTAACGGCCATGGCGATATGCGCGCGGCCAATAACCCAACGGGCGATACCAAGGGTCAAAATAGCCATATCCGGGTCCAAAACCATAACCAAAGCCGCTACCCGGCACGGTCCGAATCTTTTCCTTGCCCTGATCGACGCCGTAGTCGACGGTCACGATCATCGTCGCATTCGCGCCTGGGGGTGCCGCCTGATAGCCAAGCGCCGCCAGCTTCCCGGAAATCAGTGACGCATATTGGCTGAATTCCAGACTATCTTTAAGTTTTGGATCATCCGATTCAATCGCAAATGTCTGGCCTTGCGGCGCAGGCATCATCTGAAAGCGATTGACCTTGGCGTTAAACGTCGGCGCGCAGGCCGAGACCGCCAACAATGCCAGCGGGGCCAAGGCACGAATTGGAAACAGAGTGCGCGGCATAACGGCAGGCCCTTCCTTCAGCGAATCGATCAGCAACAACCGATTGCAGATACGCTAAACTCTGCTGTTGGTGCTGAACAGAGGTTGAATGACCGGCTACCGGCACAGCCCCAATGCCGAATATGCACGCGCCAGAGTTGGTGCAGCCAGTGCGGCTGCTCTGTCCGCCCCACGCGCAAGAATATCGTCGATCGCCGGAACATCCGATTTCAACTGATTAAAGCGCGATGCGATTGGCGACAAAGTTTCAACCAAAGCCTCTCCAAGCACCGGTTTGAACGCGCCAAATCCTTGCCCGGCAAATCGCGCAAGCACCACATCGATGCTTTCGTCGACCAGCGTGGCATAAATCGCCACCAGGTTTTTCGCCTCTGGACGCGATTCAAGGTCGCCCTTGTCGGCGGGAATTGGGTCGGGGTCGGTCTTGGCCTTTCGAACTTTCTGCATGATCGTGTCGGCATCATCGGTCATGTTGATCCGGCTCATATCCGATGGATCGGATTTTGACATTTTCGCTGCCCCATCGCGCAAGGACATGATGCGTGCAGCGGCTGGGGGAATGATCGCTTCAGGGAGTGTGAACAGGTCAGTATCAAAATCCGCATTAAATTTGGCTGCAATATCGCGGGCCAATTCAAGATGCTGTTTCTGGTCGTCGCCAACCGGCACATGTGTGGCCTGATAGATTAACACATCAGCGGCCTGCAGCACCGGATAGGCGAACAGACCGATACTCATCCCTTCGCGGTTTTTTCCGGCTTTGTCCTTGAACTGCGTCATTCGGTTCAACCAGCCGATGCGTGCCGTGCAGAACAACAGCCAAGCAAGTTCGGCATGGGCCGGAACCCGGGCCTGATTGAACAGGATTGATCGGTCCGGATCGACGCCGCTCGCAATGAGGGCCGCCGCCATTTCGCGGGTGTTGGATGCCAATTCCAGCGGGTTGTTATGGACCGTGATGGCGTGCAAGTCGGCGAGGAAATACAAACAATCGCCCGCCACATCATCCTGCATTTTAACCCAGTTGCGGATCGCCCCAAGGTAATTGCCAATGTGCAAATTTCCTGTTGGCTGAATTCCCGAAACAACACGCATCACCCGGCCCCTACTTTCTTGCGTCGAAGCAAGATCATAACATCGTCGCGGTTGATCGCGCCGATAATCCATCCCGTGCCGAAATAGATGATGCCGCCGGTTGCCACAAGCGCGCCGATACTGATCAGCCTTTCGCCTACGCTCCCTGCAAATAGGGCAGACATTGTTCCGACAAGAAACCATAGAACGCCGCCCATGATCGCAGCGGCAATCAATTGCCGGATCAAGCGGCTGATCAGGGTTGGCGTGAATTTGAAATGGCCGCGGCGGTGCAAAATGGCATATAGGATCAAGCAATTACCCCAAGCGGTTGCTGCGGTTGAAAATGGTAACGTTGCGATGCCAAGTGCGTCTAGCAAAACGAAATTCATCGCCACGCCCACGACCAGCATCGATACGGCGGCGATGACAGGGGTTTTCA
>JANNWX010000231.1:0-3621 GCA_031409315.1 Sphingomonadales bacterium
TCATGCCTGGGCGAGCTGGCCGAATGGGAGCACGATTACAACACGGTCAGGCCGCACTCGAAACTGGGCGGGAAGACCCCGCCGAGATCGCAAAACAAGCAGTGCCGGGGCATGCCCCGGCACTGCTTGTAATACCATCAACCAACAGCCAAACCATGGAAGGACTCTACCTCTGAGTGGTAACAATCAGGAGAGCAGGTTAGTGTAGATTTCATTATATCCTCCTGATCCTAAGTCTGCGTTGCGGAGTGTGGCGCGTCAACTTTCTGAAGCATGAACAATGTTTCCGCCGCGATCAACGAACCGCTTCCCACCACAATGGCAACGGCCTGCAAGCCATAGCCTGCCTGAAACAATAGACCTGCAAGGATAGGCGCAAGTGCTGCTTTTGAACCCGCATGTGTCTCTCCCTCAAAAAATTGTTCCGCCTTACAGAATGCCCGGTAGGTCCATTCCTTGCTCGCGCGCGCAATCGAGTGCGATGTCATAGCCCGCGTCAGCATGACGCATCACGCCGGTGCCAGGATCATTCCACAACACGCGCTCCAGCCGTCGCGCGGCATCGTCGGTACCGTCTGCAACGATCACCATTCCCGAATGCTGCGAATAGCCCATGCCAACCCCGCCGCCGTGATGGAGTGACACCCATGTCGCGCCCGATGCGGTGTTGAGCAAAGCATTGAGCAAAGGCCAGTCGGATACGGCGTCCGAACCATCCCTCATTGCCTCGGTCTCGCGATTGGGGCTGGCGACCGAGCCGGAGTCCAGATGATCGCGGCCGATGACCACGGGCGCTTTCAACTCACCATTTTTGACCATTTCATTGAAGGCTAAGCCGAGCCGGTGGCGCTGACCTAATCCGACCCAACAGATACGCGCGGGCAGGCCTTGGAAGTGAATCCGATCACGTGCCATGTCGAGCCAATTGTGCAGATGTGGATCATCGGGGATCAATTCCTTCACTTTGGCGTCGGTTTTGTAGATATCTTCGGGGTCGCCAGACAGCGCGGCCCAGCGGAATGGCCCCACGCCCCGGCAGAAAAGCGGGCGGATATAGGCAGGCACAAAGCCCGGGAAATCAAAGGCATTCGCGACGCCTTCATCCTTTGCGACCTGACGGATGTTGTTGCCGTAATCGAACGTAGGCACGCCAGCAGAAGCGAAATCGAGCATCGCGAGGACGTGGACAGCCATTGATGCGCGGGCTGCCTTTTCCACGCTGGCCGGATCGCGTTCGCGCGCCGTCTTCCACTGATCAAGCGTCCAGCCCTGCGGCAGATAGCCGTTGATCGGATCATGTGCAGAGGTCTGGTCGGTTACGCCGTGGGGACGAACGCCGCGCTGGTAGATTTCGGGGAATACATCGGCGGCATTGCCGAGAAGGCCGACTGAGATTGGCGTCTTGGCGTTCGCCATAATCTCTAGCGCCTCATCCAGGCTGTCAGTCTGTCGGTCGATATAACCTGTCCGAAGCCGCATTTCGATGCGCGAAGGTTGGCATTCTACGGCAAGGCAGCTCGCCCCCGCCATCGTTGCAGCTAGCGGCTGAGCGCCGCCCATGCCGCCAAGGCCACCAGTCAATATCCACTTGCCAGCAAGGTCGCCATTGTAATGTTGACGGCCCATTTCAACGAACGTCTCGTAAGTGCCCTGCACGATGCCCTGAGAGCCGATGTAAATCCACGACCCCGCCGTCATCTGGCCGTACATCATGAGGCCCGCGCGATCGAGTTCGTTAAAATGCTCCCATGTCGCCCACTGCGGCACGAGGTTGGAGTTGGCGAGCAATACGCGCGGCGCATCTTTGTGGGTTTGGAACACACCGACCGGCTTGCCCGACTGGATCAGCAGCGTCTGGTCGTCCTCCAGCCGTTTGAGCGTCGCCACAATTTGGTCGTAGCATTCCCAATTGCGCGCCGCCCGGCCAATGCCGCCATAGACGACCAGCGAGGCCGGGTCTTCGGCAACATCAGGGTCGAGATTGTTCATCAACATCCGCAGCGGCGCTTCGGTCAGCCAGCTTTTGGCGCTAAGATCGGTGCCGTGGGCGGCGCGGATGACGCGGCTGTTATCAAGGCGGTTCATTTCTGTTCCTTCGCAAAGTCTAAACAGGTTGTGAGAATGGCGCGCAGCTTGGCCTGCATCAGGGCGGCTCGGGCGGCGTCCCAGTGCGGTGGCCATGTGCTCTCTTCATCGGCATAGCCCCGGATCGCGAGTTCCATCTGGACGGCGTGGATGCCGCGTGCCGGTTCGCCATAATGGCGCGTGATCCAGCCACCCTTGAAGCGGCCATTGACGACATAGGTGTCGCTGGCACAGTCCGCCGCAATCGCATCGGTCAGCGCGGCGGCGCAACTGGCCTCATCGTAACTGCCAATGTTGAACTGTGGTAATGTGCCATCGAACAGGCGCGGCACATGGCTACGGATTGAATGGGCGTCATAGAGGACGATAGCCGGGTAAAGCCCGCGTAATCGCTCAATCTGAACGCGCAGTGCAGCGTGATAGGGGGCGAAATAGGCAACGCGTCGTCGGTCGATTTCTACCGCATCAGGTTCGGAACCTGCCGCATAAAGCGGCTCACCGTCAAAAGTCGATGTCGGGCACAGGCCAGTTGTCACCAGCCCGGGATAGAGCGATTGCCCGGAAGGATCGCGGTTGAGGTCAATCACTGTGCGCGAAATGCAGCTGTGGATGATCGTCGCGCCAAGGTCCGCCGCAAAGGCATAAAGCCGTTCCACAAGATGATCTGCATCGCGCCGCGCCAGATCGAGTGAGACTAGCCCGGTTATGTCGTCGGTAATGATCGTCCCGGCATGGGGGATGCTAACGATCAGGGGGGCATCGCCCGGTGTAATGGACAGCCAGTCGGTCATGCAACCCCCGGTAAGTCAGCAAGTGCTGCAAGCTCCCCCGACGAAACCAGCGCCTGTGCATGGGCCATGTCAGGATGAAAATAGCGATCTTCATCAAGTGTCGGCACTTTGGCCCGCAGCAAGGCGCGCGCGGCTTCGAGCGTGTCACTGGATTTGAGCGGGGCGTGGAAATCACAGCCCTGCGCCGCAGCCAGATATTCAATCGCCAGCACGCCTGCGACATTGTCTGCCATGCCTAGCAACCGCCGCGCACCGTGCGCCGCCATTGAGACATGATCTTCCTGATTGGCCGAGGTCGGGATTGAATCGACGCTCGCGGGATAGGCACGCTGTTTGTTTTCAGAGACGAGCGCCGCTGCCGTAACTTGCGGGATCATGAAGCCTGAATTGAGACCGGGATGCGGGGTGAGGAAGGCAGGCAGTCCGGACAGCGCCGGATCGACAAGCATCGCGATTCTCCGCTCGGCAATCGAGCCGATTTCACACAGCGTGATCGCGATCATGTCGGCGGCAAAGGCCACTGGCTCGGCGTGGAAATTACCGCCCGACAGCGCCTCATCAGTGTCTGCGAAAATCAGCGGATTGTCAGATACGCCATTAGCTTCGGTCAGCAAAGTGGTGGCCGCCTGACGCAGCATATCGAGCACCGCCCCCATCACTTGCGGCTGGCAGCGCAGGCAATAGGGGTCTTGCACGCGGGTATCGCCGGTCAGATGCGAGGCGCGGATCGTCGAGCCATCCATCA
>JANNWX010000232.1:0-2949 GCA_031409315.1 Sphingomonadales bacterium
GGACGCTTGAAGAAGGCTCCGTCTTTGCAACCCCGCAATCGTCACTGGACAGGTTTACGGCAATGGCGCCGTCGATCACCGCACAAGACGTAACCAGCGCGTTCCGATCGCTTTGGACCGGCGTTAATCCGTTGATCCATGTTGCCCATAATGCGCCCATCGACGGTGACACCAAAGCCATCACTGCGGCCTTGGGCGAAAGCAGCAAGATCGCCGTAACGGCCCCGGCAAGCGAGACAAAAACGGCGTTTGCCTATACCAATTTTGGCACGCCGGGTAAAATTGCCGACGACAGCCGCATTGCCGATCTTGATATCCGCACGCTTCGATTCGCCAATGGAATCCGGCTCAATGTGAAGCGGACAGATTTCGAAAAGGGTCGCGTTCGCGTGTCCTTGCGGGTTGGCGGCGGGGAGCTTGAGCTTCCCAAATCTCTTGAAGGCGCAGCTTTGTTCTTGAACACCGCCTTCGTTGCTGGCGGCACCAAAGCACATAGCAATGATGACCTGCAATCGATCCTCGCCGGGCGGCAGGTGTCTGGCGTGTTTGGCGCAGGCGGTTCCGCCTTTGGCGGCACAGTTGCAACGACGCCGCAAGACCTTGAAATCCAGTTGCAGGTGCTTGCGGCCTTGATGAGCGCTCCGGGCTATCGACCCGAAGGTGAAACCCAGTGGCGCAATCTGGTCAGTGTTTTCTTGCCCACGCTTGATAGCCAGCCCGGAGGCGTTGCAGCGCGCGATGTGCCACGCATTTTGGCGGGAGGCGACACACGGTTTGGTATTCCGGGCGAAGCAGCCCTGAAAGCGCGGACCTTTGCAGAACTGAAGCCGGTTCTTGACGCCGTTTTCGCCAGCGGGCCGATTGAAATCGGGATCGTTGGCGATGTTAGCGAAGACGATGCAATCAAATCTGTTGCGGCGACATTTGGTGCGCTTGCGCCGCGCCAAGCCGACCGGATTGATTATGCAAAGGGCAATCCCGTTGCTTTTCCGGTTGACCGCGCACCAGTCACCCTCAACCACAGCGGCAAGCCTGATCAGGCAATGGCGATGGTCTATTGGCCGACGACAGATGATCAGGATTTCCGCGAGGAGCAGACGTTGAGCCTGCTCTCCCAGGTCATGGGCAATATGCTCACCGATGAATTGCGCGAAAAAATGGGCGCGACTTATTCTCCCAATGCATCATCCTTCATGTCCGAACTCTATAAAGGCTATGGCTATTTCTCTGCGTCGCTCACCGCCGAGCCGGGCCGTATTGATGACGTTTATGCAGCGATCGATACCATCGCCGATATGCTGCGCGCTGCGCCGCCCAGTGATGACCTGATGGCCCGCGCACGCACCCCGATGCTTGAGCGGCTGACACGCGGACGCAGAGAGAATGCGACATGGATCGGCCTGATCGACGAAGCACAATCGGAACCGCGCGATCTAGGCAATTTTCGTGCAGCCGAAACGATACTGTCATCAATCACCGCCGCAGATCTGCAAAAGGCAGCTGCGCGCTATCTCGACAAAAAGACCGCGCTACGGATCAGGATTGTGCCACGTCCAGCAAAATAACAGCGCGACGCTTTGCCCCGGCTGGCCAGTCGGGGCAGCCACTGTGGCTATCTGCCGATGTAATGGTCCAGCTTTTCTTCCGGAATCGCCAGAACATCCCATACATCATGGAGATCATCCACCAGCCCGGAACGGTCAACCTTGGTATAAGATGACATCATCACATATTTGTTGGCCCGAAAAATTTCCGCACAACGATCTGCATTCTCGTTGGGCATTTCGATGATGAAAACGGGCCGCGCCTCAGCCAGGAGCTTGGTGGCTCCTTCGAGAATCCAGACCTCGGCCCCTTCTGCATCGCATTTGATGAATGTTGGCGCTTGATAGCGTTCAAGAATCCAATCCGCTGTCGTGGTGACGACAGAATATTGCTGGCGTACGCCGCCCATCTGGGTTCCAAAATGGACACCCTCAAGGCTGTTGGCTGATCGGCCTCGCCCGGGAATGGATAGCTTTGCAATCCCTAACTTGTCCGCAAGCGCAATAGGAAGAACATCCAGCGCAAGATCTGGGTTAAGCGACTGGGTGCGATGCAACAATTCCAGATTGAACGGATCAGGTTCAAACGCCAGCGTGAATTTGGCTCGGTGCGCGGCGGGTATTGCGAACATGCCCATATTGGCACCGATATCCCACACCACGCTGTCCGCCTCAACGAATCGGTCAGCAAAACCAAGGAGATAGGTTTCAAACTTGGCTTCGCCGAACTTGAGCACCGCCAAATGATTACCGGGCGAGAGATAAATTGGCCTGTGCCCGAAACGCTTTGGCAATCGTCGCCTTATTATGACGCGGCGAAGGGCAAATTCCACCCATTGTCGAAACGGTAGCCCCATGCCTCACCTTTATTCAGAATTTGGTCGGCTGCCCACTGCCCGTAATTGGGGGATCATGCAACAATCACGCATATCCGTTTGCATTTACCGGATCAAAACGCTGCGCGAGTGATACGCTATCCACACGCTAGGCAAAATAATCACTGCGAACGCCTTGCCCCGGCCCGCCTGTCGGGGCATAGGCGCGTCCATTCCAACCAGCGCAGGAACCGCCGATGAAAGCCCGTATCTTCGTCACTCTCAAGAACGGTGTGCTTGATCCGCAGGGAAAGGCGATCCACCACGCGCTCGAAGGGCTTGGGTTTGGAGGCATCAACGATGTTCGGGCAGGTAAGATGATCGAACTGGACGTTGCCGACGATACCAGCGACGCGGCACTTGATGATATGTGCAACAAACTGCTCGCCAATATCGTCATTGAAAATTATCGGATCGAACGGATCTGACGCCATGAGAACCGCCGTCATCGTCTTTCCCGGGTCCAATTGCGACCGCGACCTTGCCGTCGCGTTTGAACAGGCAACCGGCACCAAACCGGTGATGGTCTG
>JANNWX010000233.1:0-20278 GCA_031409315.1 Sphingomonadales bacterium
GATCAGGATCGATCAACGCGATGGTCCATGTCCGCGGCCAACCGCATGATTTTGACGATTGGGCAGCAGCGGGAAACTCTGGCTGGGGCTGGGACGATGTGCTCCCCTACTTCATCAAGGCCGAGGATCATGATCACGGCGCGAGCGATTGGCACGGCGCGGGCGGGCCGCAGCATGTGACGGACATTTCCGCACGTGCGCATCCGCTTTGCCAGACTTTTATCGAGACGGGGAAGGCGCTGGGTTTTGCCGCCACGCCAGATTTCAACGGCGCGCAGCGCGAGGGCGTCGGCATCTTCCAGATCAACACCCGCAACGGGCGGCGGGCCTCGACCGCGAACGAATATCTCCGCCCTGCGTTAAAGCGCAGTACCGTTGAACTGCGCACCAAGGCGCACGCAACGCGCATATTGTTTGAGGGCAAGCGTGCGGTGGGCATTGAGTATCGGCGCGGCAATCAGACGGCGCAGGCGCACGCCACCCGCGAAGTGATCCTCTGCGGCGGGGCGGTCAATTCGCCGCAATTGCTCCAACTGTCGGGAATTGGCGACGCGGCCCTGCTCAAATCGCTCGGCATCACGCCACTGTTGGATGCAAAAGCGGTCGGCCAAAACCTGCAAGATCATCTCGCGGTCAGCTATTTCTACAAAACGTCGGTGCCGACGCTCAATGATGAACTCGCCCCGCTCACCGGCAAGATCAAGGCCGGGCTGCACTATCTCCTTAATCGCGGCGGGCCTCTGTCGATGAGCGTCAATCAGGGCGGCGGCTTTGTGCGCAGTGCGCCCGATCAACCGCGCGTCAATCTCCAACTCTATTTCAGCCCGGTGAGCTATACGAGAAGCCCTCTGGCGGAGCGCAAACTGCTCAACCCCGATCCTTTTTCGGCCTTCCTGCTCTCGTTCAACTCCTGCCGCCCGACGAGTCGGGGGCAGTTGCAGATCGCGTCGCCCGATCCCTTTGTCTATCCCATAATCCAGCCCAATTATCTCTCGACCGAACAGGATGTGGCCGAAGCCCGCACCGGGAATCGCCTGCTCCGCGCGCTGGCCGCAACATCCCCGCTCGCCGACATTATCACGCAAGAGTTGGTGCCCGGCGCGCAGATGCAAGGCGACGCCGCGCTGCTGGGCGATTTCCGCGACCGCGCAGATACCGTCTATCACCCGACATCAACCTGCATGATGGGGCCAGACCCGGCGACGTCAGTCGTCGACACCCGCCTCCGCGTGCACGGGGTAGAGGGGCTACGGGTGGTGGATGCCTCGGTGTTTCCGAACATCACATCGGGCAACATCAACGCGCCAACCGTGATGGTCGCCGAAAAAGGCGCGGCTATGGTGATTGAGGATAGGTTGGGGTGAGGGATTCCGATGAGTTTTCTGCCTTGCACATAGTTACGGAGTGTCTTCTAAATTGACGTCCAATCACACTTGCATATGCCATTTAATGGGTGTACGTAAATCAAGTGAGAATTGAGTTCGATCCGTCGAAAGACGACATTAACCGGGCCAAGCACGGCGTTTCCTTAGAGGCGGCGTCGGGCTTTGATTGGGATACAGCGCTTGAGCGCGAAGACGACCGTTTCGATTATGGGGAAGTGCGCTTCGTCGCCATTGGGCTGATTGATGCCGGTCTTTATGTGATGATCTTCACGGAAGGCTCTGATGACGACGCGGTTCGTATCATCAGCCTGCGCCCGGCGGAGAAGTATGAAATGAGGTTTTATTATGGACAAGTTTGACCGGAATATCCACGATGACAATCCGCCGCTGGATGCGGCGTTTTTGGGCGGAATGACGCCATCGCGGCGCGGGCGGCCTAAATTGGCGGCCCCAAAGGTAGAGGTGAAGATCCGGCTCGACGCCAATATAGTTGAGCATCTGCGCGACAGCGGCCCCGGATGGCAAACCCGGGTCAATGCGGTATTGGGCAAACTCGTTGCGAATAGTCAGATTTGATCAAATAGCCCCGTTGGCTTGCGTCTATGACCGCGACGTCGGTGGTCGATGCACGCCTCCGCGTTCACGGCACCCAAGGCTTGCGCGTGATCGACGCCTCAGTATTTCCAAACATCACATCGGGCAACATCAACGCGCCAACCGTGATGGTCGCCGAAAAGGGCGCGGCGATGGTGATTGAGGATGGGGTGGGGTGATTTGAACGACCGGAATCGCTAAGTTTGCGGTCGTTGAGAAATTTGTCTCCAACCCATGAAAGCTGACATTGTCTCCTGACACAACGGTGTCAGGAGCGGCAAGCTATCTCGCTTTTGCGTAAACAGGAGATAGCCATGAAATACCCATTTGCCGACACGCTGGTGATGATCGCCGAACTGGCGATAAAGCCAGAAAAGCTCGAAGAGTTTCTCGACTATACGGTCACAAATTTGGACATCAGCAGGGGAGCTGCAGGAAGTATCACGTTCGACATCTTGATTGACGAAACACACCCCAATCAGGTGCTCTTCTATGAAGTTTGGGAATCGGCGGAGGCCCAACAAGCTTACATGGCATGGCGCGTGGAACGTGGCGATCTGACGATATTGATGTCGTTCCTGGCCGCTGAACCGAAATTCACGGCACTGCGAAGTATATCCAACTAGACCGCCTTGGGATAGCACTCCTGACAATTTTATGTCAGGAGATGCGATATGCGCCGAGCGGAACGCCTCTTCAGATTGGTCCAGGAACTGCGTTCTCGCAGTGTCAGTCGCGCCGAAGACCTTGCCTCACATTTCGAGATCAGTGTGCGCACTGTTTATCGTGACATTGCCCATTTGCAGGCTTCGGGACTTCCAATTGATGGCGAAGCAGGTGTGGGTTACATCCTCCGACCCGGCTTCGACTTACCGGCCATGACCTTCACATTTGAACAGCTCGACGCGCTCGCAATCGGATTGTCATTCGTGGAAGTGGCAGGAGACACATCGCTCTCTCAAGCCGCACAAGAGGTGCGCGCGAAGCTGCAAGCCACATTGCCCGCCCCGGAAAAGCGCAAACTTGAGGGCGCCCCCTTGTTCGCGAGCAGACGTCAGGGTCGCGCAACTCCGATGCTCAAGACTGTGCGGCGTGCAATCCGCGAGGTCGAAGTCTTGCGACTGCACTATGCCGACGGTGAAGGAAACCAAACGGAGCGTCGGGTCCGGCCACTAGCCATTTGGGCATTTACCGATGGCTGGCTGTTCGTCGGCTGGTGCGAACTTCGCAAAGACTTTCGTGCGTTCCGGCTCGACAGGATTTCAGTCATCGAAGCGACAGGCGAACATTTCGCCGATGAACCAAGCAAGAACTTGCCGACCTATCTTTCGACCAAATTCTTGATTGCTCAAAATCCTTAGATGCCCAGCTCCAATTGCCGATTAACGAAGGGCTATTTTGGCTCCATTTCTCCCCAAAACCTGCCTGTCAGCTCCCCCCAACACCACAATAAAATTTACCAGTTGCACCCACGCCCAAATCCCATAAACTCCCCCCATGCATGATAAGATCGATCTCCGGCAGCTCCCCCCGCTCAAGGCGCTCAAGGGTTTTGAGGCCGCGACGCGTCGACAGAGTATCCGCGATGCCGCCGATGAGCTGTGCCTCACCCACCCCGCCGTCAGCCATCAGGTGCAGTTGATTGAGGATGCGCTGGGCGTGCAACTGTTCGCGCAAGAAGGGCGCCATATCGTCTCAACCGAAGAGGGCCGGGTGCTTTACCCCTATGTCCGCGCGGCGTTTGAATCGCTGATTGAGGGGGTGGAGGCGGTCCACCGCAATGCGCTTGATAAGCCGCTGCGGGTGCAAACCTATGTCACCGCGTCGATCCGCTGGCTGGCCAAGCGTGTGCCGCTATTCTTGCAGGAAAATCCGAAGGTCAAGCTGACACTCAGCACCTGCGCGATTGAGTGGGAGTTTGATGATGTCCATGCCGACGTCGGGCTTGTTTACTGCGAGACGCCGCCAGACCCGGCCAAGCACCACTGGGTGCCGCTGTTTGAGTATGCGCTCTTTCCGGTGTGCAGCCCGGCGTTAGCGGCGAATTTGAACGCCAAGCCCGAAGCGGCTGATCTCCTCAACCTGCCGCTCGTCACGATCAACAGCGAGGTGCGCAATTGGCAGACCTGGTTTGCCTCAGCGGGCGTCGAGTTTGATCCGTCATCGCCCTATATGGCGGTCGATACGCTTGCGGTGGCGCTTGAGATGGCGCTCGACGGGGAGGCCATCGCGCTCGTCAACGGGCCGTTTGTCGATTCCGATCTGGCGAGCGGGCGCCTGGTGAAGCCGGTCGATCACCGCGCGGTCTGCCCCGGTGAATGGGGTCTGATCTGCCGCAAGGACATGAAGGAGAATGTCCGCGTGCGCGCCTTCATGGAGTGGGTCGCAAATCACGCGGCGGCGGTCGGCTAGAGCAATTTGCGATAAATCTGCAACACTCTTGCCCCGCATTCCTGAGCGAAGTCGAAGGACTACACCGAGCGGAGTCGAGGTGCTTTGGGGCAAAGGAACAAGGGTTCTCGGCTCCGCTCGAACGGGCCCTTCGACTTCGCTCAGGGATACGGTGTTTCAGATCAAACGCACAATGGTCTAACCCTACCGCCTCGGCACGACCTCATAACCCGGCTCTTCGGGTTCATCATCGACCATATCCGCTGGAAAGCCTGTGCCGAGCACTTTTATCCCGAGCGGCTCTTCATAGCGGCGGATGATATTGGGTGAATGCTCACGCGGGCCGTATGCTGCTTCGCCTTCCTTGAACAGGCGCACGATCAGCGGCGATAGCTCCACGGGAACACCCGCCTGCTGAGCGATCTTGTCGAACAGGCCAACATCCTTGCTGACCAGATCCATCGTGAAGTTGATATCGCGGCTGCCGTTTAGGATCACCTGACTCTCGGTTTCATGGACGAAGCTGTTGCCCGATGAAATCCGGATCGCTTCATAAGTGGTGTTCATATCCAGCCCGACCGCCTTGCACACGGTGAGCGCCTCGGCGAGCGCCACGAGGTGCGTGGTGCAGAGATAATTGGTCATCACCTTCAGCTGCGACGCGGTGCCAAGCTTGCCCGTATGCAATATGCGCCGCCCCATCGCGGTGAGCACCGGCAGCACCGTTTCAAACGCCGCGCGCGGCCCACCGGCAAAGATCGCGATGTTGCCGGTATCGGCGCGGTGGCATCCGCCGGAAACCGGGCATTCCATAAACAGCGCCCCGCGCGCCTCAACCAGCGCACCAAGCCGGATGATCTCGCTATAATCGGTCGTACTCATTTCGAGCCAGACTTGTCCGGGGCGCAGCACCGGAAGGAAACCGTCCGGCCCTTCGGCGACCGCGCTGCTCGCGGCGGGCGAGGGCAGGCAGGTGACGATCAGATCAACCGCCTCGCCGAGCGCCTTAGGGGACGCTGCCGCCGTCGCCCCGCGCGAGACATAGTCCGCGACCAGCGCGTCATCGAGATCACGCACGGTCACATCATGCCCGTTGCGGATCAAGCTCCCCGCCAGCTTCCCGCCAACATTGCCTAGGCCAATAAACCCTATTTTCATGGGACGGGTTAAGCCGGTGGGGACGGAATGTCACAATTGAAAGTTTTGTGAGGAGGGGTGAAATTTTTTGCTGGGCTTGATTCCCATCACGGGAAATGATAGTTGGTGTCTATGAGAATAATTGCGCGCAGTACGCTTGTGGCTTTTTGGGAGAGGCATCCGGAAACCAAGGCGTCGCTAACGCACTGGCAGAATGTTGCAAAGGCGGCGGATTGGCAGAATGTGAACGATGTGCAGTCAGCATTCTCCAAGGCAAAGGCGCTGCATGGAGAGCGTGTTCGCTTTGAAGTGGCAGGCGGCGATTATCGCCTGATTGTCGCGTTCGATTTCAGGCGTAAAATCGCGTTTGTGAAGTTCATCGGCACTCATGCTGATTATGACCGGATCGACGCGCTGACCGTGACATTGTTTTAAGGAGGTTCAAATGAACATCAAACCGATCAAGACTGACGCAGACCACGAAGGCGCATTGCGTGACATCGAAGCGCTTTGGGGCGCAGCGGAAGGCACGGCAGAAGGCGACCGCCTTGACGTGCTGGCGACGTTGGTTGAGGCGTATGAGGAAAAGCGCTGGCCGCTTGAAGAGATGGACCCCGTGTCCGCCATCGAGGCGGCAATGGCGCATGACGGCCACACCCGCGCCGATCTTGCCACCCTCATCGGCAACAGCCGCGCCACCGAAATCCTCAAACGCCAACGCTCGCTTACCCTGCCGATGATCCGCCGCATCGCCAAGGAATGGCATGTGCCGGAACGGCTGCTGGTGCGGGAGTATGTGGTTGGGTGAGGCCCTAACAATTTCACACGCGCAGCATTTCGAAGATATCCACATAAATCTCGTCTTCCCTCTTTCTACGACCGCCGAAAATGCTTAAATGTTCCAGCTCAAGATCGCAGGAAGGGCATGGTCTATGGATTCTTATAGAAGCCCAGTTTGGAAAGCGTTCCGGAGTGAGGTTATTCGGCTAGATGGAAGCCAGTGCGCGCAATGCGGGCGGACATCGGATTCTGGGGTCACCCTTCATGTTCATCACAAGGTCTATCGACAGGGAAAGCTACCTTGGGAATATGATTTTGACGAGTGTGAGACACTTTGCGCCGGGTGCCATGCAGCGCATCATGGAGAAATACCGCCGAAGGTAGGATGGGAATGTGTAGGCCAAGATGATCTGGGCGATCTCATTGGTAATTGCGAGCTTTGTGGCACCGACATTCGATACGTCTTTCTGGTAACGCACTCAAATTGGATGCCGATGGAGGTTGGAGAGATTTGTTGCGACCATTTAACCTGCTCGGAAATCGCAAGCAACTTCATGGAGTCCGTCCGCAGATATAACAATCGACGCAAAAGGTTTGCCACCTCCAATCGCTGGACAATAATTTCTGCAAAGAACGAGTATATCGTTCAGGCAATGGTCGTTGTGGAGTTGCGCACAGAGGAAGGCGAGCTAAAATTACGGATGAACGGTAGGCGTGGAACACGCTCATACGTTGATAAATTACAAGCGCGTATGAAAGCATTTGACGTGATTGAGTCTGGGAAGCATTCAAATTTCATCGAAGCTTTGCGACAAAACAAGAAACCACTCTATCAGATAATCAACGCGGTCTAACTTTCAGCTTCGGCGTCTCGTTGCCGATTGCCGGATGTTATACTTCCCTCACCGCCGATAAATCTCCCGCCGATTGCCAAGCCGGATGACGGTGATCAGCATCACGCCGTCGTCGAGATCGGCGATGATCCGCCAATCACCGACCCGGTATTTCCAGAAAGCCCCAAGCTCCTTGCCACGCAGCGCCTCGCCGATGCTGCGCGGGTCGTCGAGCGGGGCCACGTGGTCGCGCAGGAATGTCAGGATGCGCTTGGCGATTTGGGGATCGAGTTTGCGAAGCTGCTTTGCGGCGCTATCGGCGAGTTCAACCCGCCAGGCCATATTCGGCCAGCAGTGCGCTCAAGGGAATGCGCTGCTCAGTCCCGGCGCGAACGCGGGCAAGGACGGCGGCGGACAAATGGGCGTCCTCCAGATCATCGATATGCTCGACTATGGCCTCGGTCGCGTAAAACGTCTTTGATCGCCCCGTCAGCGTGGACAAAGCTGACAGGCGGTCTTCGACGGCGATTGGCAGGCGGAGGGACATCGGCATAGTGCATGCTTAGCATTGCTATACGTGTATCGCAAATGCTTTTTGATCTCCCCCACTCCTTAAAATTTTGAACCAATCCCGCCATAATCCCCATTTGTCTCCAAGCCCCCTCCCGCCCTAGTATCCAATCAAATTATCCCCATCAGGAGCGGGCTTTTCATGCAGACATCGGCGCGGGTCGTCATCATTGGTGGCGGAATTATGGGGGCCTCGCTCCTTTACCATCTTGCCGAACTCGGCTGGACGGACTGTTTGCTGATCGAGAAGGATGAACTGACGTCTGGCTCCACATGGCACGCCGCCGGGCAGTGTCCGAGCATAACGGGCAGCTATAACCTCGCCAAAATCCATGCGTATAGTAATGATCTTTATCCCCGGCTGGAGGGGCTGACCGGGCAATATGTCAGCTGGCACACATCGGGCGGAATTCGCCTTGCGACCAATGAGCGTGAGCTGGCGTGGATGCGTAATATCCTCGGCTATTCCAAGATCATCGGCTTTGACATGGAGATCATCAGCCCGCAAGAAATCCGCCGCATCAACCCGTTACTGACGACCGAGGGCGTAATCGCGGGCGCCTATACGACGGGGGATGGTCATGCCGACCCTTCCGGCCTGTGCAACGCGATGGCGATTGGGGCGAAGAATCTGGGCGCGACGATTATCCGCAAGACGCTCGTGACTGGGCTTACTCAATTGCCGACCGGCGAATGGGATGTGATAACAGATAAGGGGAATGTCCGCGCCGAGATCGTCGTGAATGCGGCGGGTTGCTATGCGCGGCAAGTGGCGCAGATGGCGGGGATCGACATTCCGGTGACCAATATGGAACATCATTATGTCGTCACCGATCCGATCCCGGCGTTTATGGAGCGCGACGAGGAAATGCCCGTCATGCGCTGTCCCTATGTCTCGGGCTATTTCCGGCAGGAGCAGAAAAGCGGGCTGATAGGCGTCTATGAGAATATCGGTCTTGCCGAGGCGTGGGCACCCAAAGGCCAGCCCGAATGGGCGTCGACCAGCGAGCTTTTCCCAGAAGATTTGGAACGGATTGCTCCCTGGCTTGAACGCGCGATTGAGCGGATGCCTGTATTTGGTGAAGTCGGCCTGCGGCGGTTCGTCAACGGCGCAATCCCGCATACGCCGGACGGAGGACCATTGCTTGGCCCAGCGGTTGGCCTTAAGAATTTCTGGCATTGCTGCGGCACATCGTTTGGCATTGCGCAGGGCGGTGGATCAGGGAAATATCTCGCGCAGTGGATGGTCTACGGCGATGCTGACATCAACATGACCGAATTTGATCCGCGCCGTTACGGGCCGTATGCGGATGAAGATTACAGCCGGGACAAGGTGTTCCTCGATTACCGGATGACCTTCACAACGCGCCTTCCAGGGGAAGAAGAGCCTGACGCGCGCCCGCAGAAAATGAGCGCGCTTTACGGTCGGCTGTTGTCGGCGGGGGCGGTCTACGCGGAGACTTATGGCTGGGAACGCCCCAAATACTTCGCGCTGGATGGTGCCGAGGAAATTGGCGGCTATCAACGCACCAACAGCTTCGATGCGGTGGCCGCCGAAGTGAAGGCGGTCGCTGAGCGCGTCGGCGTGCTCGATCTATCGGGCTTTGCCAAATATGATGTGACCGGGCCTGATGCTGAGGCGTTCCTCAACCGCATTTGCGCCAATCGCATGCCAAAGAAATTGGGCGGGATCGCGCTTGCCCATCCCCTGTCAGTGCAAGGCCGCATTTACGGCGAGATGACGGTAACACGCTTTGCCGACGATCATTTCTACTGCCTTTCCGCCGCCGCCGAACAGCGCGACTGGGATCTGCTGATCCAGAGCAAATTGCCGGGCGAGGATGTGGCGATCCGCAATCTGACGATGGACCTGGGCGTGCTCGTGATGAACGGCCCGCGCTCACGCGATGTGCTGGCGAAGATCACTGATGCTGACCTCAGCAACGAAGGCTTTCGCTGGCTGAGCGGGCAGGAGGTTGTGATTGCGGGCATAAAGATGCGTGCGTTGCGGGTATCCTATGCAGGCGAACTCGGTTGGGAATTGCATCCCGCTATGAGCAATCTCGCCGCGCTGTATGACGCGGTTTGGGAGGCAGGGCAGGAGTATGGCATCGTGAATTACGGCCTCTACGCCGCCAATACGATGCGGATGGAGAAGGCTTACAAAGCTTGGGGCAGCGAGCTGACCAACGAGTTGACCATGATCGAGGCCGACATGCCCCGCTTCATCAACTTCAAAAAGGATGATTTCGTTGGCAAGCAGGCGACGCTCGACGCGCCAGACCGGTTCCGGATTATCTACGGCGAAGTTGATGCAAACGACGTCGATGTACGCGGTGCGGAGCCGTGTTTGGTAGGCGATACGTGCATCGGGCTGACGACATCGGGAGGATACGGCCACCGCGTGGGCAAGAGCTTGTTTTTCGCCTGTGTGCCGATTGAGAACGCTGCGCCGGGATCGACGTTTGATCTCTATCTGCAAGGTGAACGGCGCAGTGCGACGGTGCTTGAGTATCCTGCCTATGATCCTGATAATGTGAAGATGAAGGTCTAACCCGGTGGCTGAACTCCCCAAAAAGGCAAAAGTTGTCATTATCGGCGGCGGTGTGATCGGCTGTTCGATTGCCTATCATCTGACAAAGATCGGCTGGGATGACGTCATCCTGCTGGAACGCAAGCAATTGACCAGCGGCACAACCTGGCATGCAGCGGGACTGGTCGGCCAACTTCGTCCGAGTATCAACATGACCAAGCTCGCCAAATATACCGGCGAACTCTATCGCGGGCTTGAGGCCGAAACTGGGCAAGCGACGGGTTACCGGCAGTGCGGATCGATCTCAATGGCGACCAATATGGAGCGGTTCGAGGAATTGAAACGCAGCGCCTCTATGGCGAAGGTGTTCGATCTGCCAGTACATGTCGTGACGCCCGAACGGATCAAGGAGCTCGCGCCGATTGTGAATGTCGACGATGTGGTCGGCGGCATACATATCCCTAGTGACGGCTATGCCAATGCGGTCGATATCACCATGGCGCTGGCCAAGGGCGCGCGAAGCGGCGGCGCGCGGATTTTCGAGAATACGAAAGTCACCAAAATCCGCCATGATGGGACGCGGGTGACCGGGGTTGAGACGGACGAAGGCCCAATCGATGCCGATTATGTCGTGATCTGCGGCGGGATGTGGACCCGCGATCTGGCCGCGAGCATTGGCGTTGCGGCTCCACTTCATGCGTGCGAGCATTATTATGTGCTGTTCGAGGGCGTGGAGGGGATAGATGCCACGCTCCCCGTGCTGCGGGATTATGATTTTTGCGGATATTATAAATATGATGCTGGAAAGCTGCTCGTCGGCGCATTTGAACCCAATGCCAGGCCTTGGGGGATGGACGGGATTTCAGAAGATTTCTGTTTTGATGAGATCGTCGGCAGCTTTGAACATTTTGAACCGCTGCTGATGGATGCGATGCGCCGCGTGCCCGCACTTGAAAATGCGGGCATCCAGAAATTCTTCTGCGGGCCTGAGAGCTTTACCCCTGACGTGCGCTATCATCTCGGCGCTGCGCCTGAACTCAAAGGCTGCTTCGTCGCCGCAGGATTAAACTCGATCGGCCTGCAATCGGCTGGCGGCGTGGGCAAGGTCATGGCCGAATGGATCCGTGACGACATCCCCCCAGCCGACTTATGGAGCGTCGACATCCGCCGCAACATGCCGTTCCAGATCAATCGCAAATACCTGCGCGAGCGCGTCACCGAAAGCCTTGGCCTGCTCTACGCAACGCATTATCCATTCAAGCAATATGAAACAGCACGCGGCGTGCGTAAGTCTGCGCTCTATGACCGGCTGGTCGCGGCAGGCGCGTGTCACGGCGAAGCCTTCGGCTGGGAACGGCCCAACTGGTACGGTGAACCCGGCAGCACGCCGAAATATGAATATAGCTATGGCCGCCAGAACTGGTTTGCGGCCAATGCTGCTGAGTGCAAGGCGGTGCGCGAAGCAGTGGGCCTGTTCGATCAAAGCTCTTTCGCCAAATTCCGGCTCGAAGGCCGCGATGCAATGGCCGTGCTTAACCGCGTCTGTGCTAATGACGTCGATGTCGCGCCGGGCAAATTGGTTTATACACAGTGGCTCAATGAAAAGGGTGGAATAGAGGCGGATTTAACCGTCACACGGCTGTCCGAAACCGCCTATCTGATCGTCACCGGCGCAGAGACAGAGGTTAAGGATTTCGACTGGCTGAAGCGCCATACGCCTGACGATGCACATGCGGTCCTCACCAATGTCTCATCGGGCATGGGCGTAATCTCGATCATGGGGCCAAAAGCGCGTGATTTACTTCAGTCGCTCACGCCCAATGATTTGTCGCACGAAGCCTTTGGGTTTGCGACAAGCCAAGAGATAGAACTCGGCTATGCCATCGTCCGTGCGTCACGCATCACTTATGTCGGCGAACTGGGCTGGGAACTGTATATCCCCACGGAATTCATGGTCGGCGTCTATGACGAGATCGTCGCGTCTGGAGCGGCCTTCGGACTCAGACATTGCGGCTATCATGCGCTCAATGCGTTGCGCATGGAAAAGGGTTACCGCCATTGGGGCCATGATATCACCGATGAGGATACGCCGCTTGAGGCAGGGCTCGGTTTTGCGGTGAAGATCAACAAGCCGGACAGCTTCATTGGGCGTGAAGCGCTGCTCAAGCAGAAACAAGAGGGGCTGAAGCAACGCCTCGTCCAGTTCCTGCTCAAATCGCCCGAACCGATGCTCTATCACAACGAACCAATCTGGCAGGGTAGCCGGATCGCAGGTTACATCCGTTCGGGCATGTATGCGCACACTTTGGGCGGAGCCTGTGGCCTTGGCTATGTAACCGCGGCTGATGCCGGTGTCGTTGGCCCAATTGGCGCTGATGATTATGAAATCGAAATAGCGGGTGTGCGTTATCCCGTCACGGCTTCGCTTAAACCCATGTACGACCCCACCAACGTCCGGATCAAAAGCTGATGACCGAAACACAAGCCGAAATGATGACACGCCTCGCCGCGAACAGCCGCGTTGGCTATAGCTTGACCCAAGAATTCTACACCAGCGATGCGGTGTTTAAGGCCGATATGGAACAGGTCATCAACCACAAATGGATACTCGCAGGGCATGTCTCGCGTATCCCGAATAAGGGCGATTATGTCCTGTTCAAAATCGGCGGCGAACAGATAATCATCATCCGCGAAAATGCGGACAGCGTCCGTGCTTTCTTCAACGTCTGCCGCCACCGCGGTTCGACCATCTGCCAGGCCGAAAGCGGCAATGCACCGCGCCTCGTTTGCCCCTATCACGCTTGGACTTTCGGCCTAGATGGGCGGCTGATCTCCGCGCGGCTGATGCCCGAGGATTTCGACAAGGCCGAAAACAGTCTGTTCGCCTGCCATATCCGCGTCTTCCACGGGTTGATCTTCATCAACTTGAGCGAGGATGAGCCAGTCGATTTCGATGCGGCCTTTGGCGATATGGGACCGATCCTTGACTATCACGGGATTGTCGACGCACGGATCGCGCATGCGGGCAGCTATCCGACCGATGCCAATTGGAAGCTGGTCGTCGAGAATTTTTTCGAGTGCTACCACTGCGTCCCTTCGCATCCCGAATTCTGCTCGATGCATGCGTCGGAATCGCTTGTAGCAGTGGGGGCGGGGCCAAGCTCTGGTCCTGCGGATGCCATTGCTGCTTACGCACCCAAAGTGAAAGCGTGGGAAGACAGTGCCGCCGCGCTCGGCCGACCTGTCGGCAACATCGACGACGCGCCAGAGAGCAGCCATCTCCGCTTAGTGATGCAGCGGATGAACAAGGATGGCTGGGCAGCTGAAACGCAGGACGGCACTCCGCCCGCGCCGCTCATGGGCAAGCGCACGCAGCCGGATGGTGGGCGCATGCATTTAAGCTTCAGCCCGTTCAGCCAGATTGTTGCCGACGATCATTTTGTCATCCTGTTCCAGTTTACTCCGCGTTCGGCGCTCGAATCCGATGTCGAAATGATCTGGCTCGTCGGCGGCCGCGCGACCGAGGCTGAGGTGGATATCGAAAAGATGATCTGGGGTTATCATGCCACCACAAGTCAGGACAAAATCATCACCGAGAATAATCAGGCGGGGATCATGTCCAGCCATTATCGCCCGGGGCGATATTCGGACCAGGAAGGCAGCGTGATGAAGTTCCAGAAATGGTATTTGAACCATTTCGGGCTTGAGCGCGCTGAATGATCTTTCCCCAAACCATGCGCGGGGTACTCCTGACCGGCCATGGCGGGTATGAAAAGCTTGAACTGCGCAACGACGTGCCTGTTCCTGTGCCAGAGCTGGACGATGTGCTGATCCGTATTGGCGCGGCCGGGGTCAACAACACGGACATTAACACGCGGATCGGCTGGTATTCAAAAGCTGCGACAGATATAGACACTGCTGGCGACGAAGGCTGGTCTGGCGAGGCTTTCCATTTTCCACGTATTCAGGGCGCTGATGCCTGCGGGCACATCGTGGCGGTGGGCAGTCGCGTTGATCCGGCGCGGATTGGCGAACGCGTGCTGGTTGAGCCGGTCTTCCCGGTGGCAGGGCGCTTTGATATCCTTTACTTTGGCTCCGAAGTGGACGGGGGCTTTGCCGATTATGCCCGCGTGCCCGGTGCCAACGCGCACACGATCGTCTCCTCGCTCTCCGACGCCGAACTTGCAAGCTTCCCCTGTGCTTATTCCACTGCAGAAAATATCCTGACCCGCGTCGATCTGACAGCGGGAGAGCGCGTTCTGATCACCGGCGCGTCGGGCGGGGTAGGCTCTGCCGCAGTCCAACTCGCCAAAAGGCGCGGCGCGGAGGTGATCGCTATGGCGGGTGCTGACAAGGCCGCCGCTGTCCGTGCGTTGGGGGCGAACCAAGTCATCCCCCGCGATGCCGATCTGAAGGCGCTGTTCGGTCAAGAGCATTTCGACGCAACAGTCGATGTCGTCGGCGGCGCGCAATTCGGGGCTATTCTGAACGTTCTCAAACGCGGCGGTCGTTATGGTGTGTCGGGTGCCATCTCAGGCCCCATCGTCGATCTCGACCTCAGGACGTTATATCTTAAGGACCTGCGCCTGATCGGCTGCACTGTTCTGGAACCAGATGTGTTTCCCAACCTGATCGGTTACATCGAGAGCGGCGAGATCAAGCCAGTGGTAGCGGCGACCTATCCTTTGGCGGAGATTGTCACCGCACAGGAAATATTCCTGACAAAGCGCCACGTCGGGAAGATTGTTTTAGTAGGGTAACTTGGGGCTTTTTAACTCAAAATCCCCCTAGAGCGAGATGACATTTGATTGGATCCTCATTGCGAGGAGCGGAGAGACGTGGCAATATATAGTCAGCGGCGCACAGTCTGGATTGCTACGCTGCACTCGCACATTGGCATTAGTTATACTTAATTTCATGGCCTAGAATCGAGAGTTGAGCGAAACCCCCAGCATCCCTTGCCATGCGCGGTATCCGTTGACGTCGGAGGTGGATTTATTCCGTTGATAGCTCATTTGTGCACTGGCATCGAGCCATGGCTTGATCCGCCAGCGCAGGCCAGCTGTGCCATCGAACTTGGTGTCGCGCCGATCAACGCCGACCAGTCCGGGGAAATAGCTATCATACCACCGGCGTTCAGCACCGGCATTTGCAAACGCCACAAATTTGCCAGCGCGGTCGAGTGGTGCTTGCAACGAAACGTCGCCGCCAACCGCCCAGGAACGATAATCCTTGGGGTCGGTTAGCGTTCGCTCGCCGCGCGCCGATAGACTGATCACTGCCTTTTTGATCTGGAACGGGATGCCCGCAGAGAGTGCAAACCGGTGTTGCGTCAGTTGCCGACCGCTGAAATCGCGGCTGAAGATCATCGCCGGTTGGTAAGTCAAGTTGGTATCGATGCGGCCCATATTGAGCGACGCGCCGACGATGCCGTTCAAGGCACTGTAATCGAGTTCGGTAAAGCGCACATAACGGACTGTTGCCGCACCGACCCCGGCGAACAGGTTGAGCTTGTCGGCAATCCGCGTGCCGACCCGCACCCCTGCATCGGCCACGAAATAATTGTCGTCTCGATTGGTATCTGGGCTGAGAAAGGCGTTGCTGCTGTTCGTCCAATTGATGCCGCCGGTCAGCGTAAACAATTTGGTTTTGCGGAGCAGGATGATGTCATCCTCGCCGGTCATAATCGCCTCTTTCAGTTCCTCGTCAGGCGAAAGTCCGGGAAGCTGGGTGCGGACCCGTTGATCAATGCTGAGATCGCCGGGTAGCGATTGTGCGGCGATAGCTTGCTCCAAAAGCACCGCACCGCATATGATGATTAGCCTTGCGATCATGCCATTACCTCACCGTTCCCGAGTCATTAGACTGGACAATGTTATTAGGGGCAACGATCCTCCCGGAACGCGCATCGATTTCGGCCGCAACCCATGTGTTGCCGGGTTGGTTGGCGGGGGCCGTCCCGGTGTAGATCACCCGCCCTCCGACGATCGTCGTGCCATTTCCTTCCGCAACTGCTTGCCCGCCGCGTACAATCTGGACTGTGGCATTGGACAAATTGGCAAGATTGAGGCTGGAGGCTGATTGATCGCCGAAATTGAACACCGAAATGCGGTAAACACCGCCGCGCACCAATTGCGCGGTCAGGATAACCTCGCTGCCCGAATTGCAGATACAATCGCGGATCAATTCGGCAAATGGCGCAACGGTTTGGCTGCCCCGCGCCGCGTAATAGATATGGAAACGGTCAGCCGAAGCGGCGAGTGGGCCGGTCATATGCAGGTCGAGATCAAAGGCCCCGGCACCCCATGTGAGAAGGACATTAAAAGGCTGCGCCAACAACCGATCAAGCCCGCCAATCCCGTTCACGCGCAGCTCGGTCAACTGGGCTTCGTTGAACAGCGTGCCGACTAGATCGCCGCCAGAAAACGCTCCTTCCCGAGCAGCGGCCCCCGTGCGCACTTGAAACGGACGGTCGGACCAGAGCGGGCCGTAGAGTTGGCGCGCGAGATCGGGAGCAGTTTCGGCGAGCGGTCGTGATCGCCACACGCTGTTGTCGCCAAACGGGTCATTGGGGTTGAAACCGCCACCAAAAGTGGTGTTGCGTAGCATGCCTGCATGCGATCCAAAGGGCGGTTGTTGGTTGCCGTTAACGCGGATCGGGCTGGAGGCAAGATCGAGTCCGCCCCAAATGGTGGGGACGCCCATGCCAGCGCCAATGCCGAACAGCGAACCATTGGCGCGCATGGCTTCCAGTTCGGTGCTGAGATAGCCACTTGCAGGCAGGTGCCAGTCCATCCGCTGCGAATTGCCCGCAGAAGAAGGGCCAACTGATCCTGCCGACGACGGCCCGCGCGATCCGCCAAGGCCAACCGGTGCGGTGTCGGGATTCCAACCAGCATAAATGGGTTCAAGATCGAGGATTGATAGCGAGCCTAAGCCCCGTTCGAACCGGCCGAATGCGGAATCGTCGACCGGCCGGAGCGGAGTCGGCGGGCGGCGATAGGTGTTTTCCGGGCGGTCGCGCGGCACGTTGTGGATCACGCCATTTTCGTCATAGTAAACTTCGTCGCCGCGCCGTCGCCATGCCTCCATCGCGGCGTTGCTCTCGGCTGCGATCCGCTCCATCGCCACATCGACGGCGTCAGGCGGAGTGGCGGAGGCCGCCGCCGTTGCAGCAGCGCCAGCGGCACCAAAGCTGTCGCCCGGGGTCCACTGGCCTTGTGCCGCGCCCTGCTGCGCGCGCCGCGAGGCGCGGCTCGGGGCGAGCGGATAATCAGGCCCGCCGGGTTGGCGCGGTTGGACGAAAGGTTCAGGCGCGCGCTGCCCTGCGGTGGAGGTGGGCGCGCGCTGGGCGGCGCTTGCAGCGGCGGCGTTCGCAGCCGCGCTGCGCTGCGCTGCGTTTCCGGTGGGCTTAGGCGCGAACAGATTTTGCAACGCCTCGGGCAGGCCCTTGATCAAGGCATTATAGCCGCCCGCCATGTCAATGGAGCCATCGGGGTTTTTCGGCATGCCTTTCAGCACATTATTGATCGCGGCTCGTTCTGCCTGCGTGAGGGGCTTGGGCGGTGGAGTGGGCTTTCCTGCTGCCTGCCGGATCGCTTCGTCCATATCGACTTCGATGAACCCGGTGCCGTGAAACCCCGCAGCGACGCGGATGGTGTTCCGGGGCTTTGGACGATCTGTGCCGCGCACTTGGGGATCGTATACGGTGTTGCCGGCCTGGGATTCAACCCGCGCCGCATTGGTGAAAGACGACGCGCTGGCACCCGCCGAGGATCCCTTGGGCGGCGCTTTTGCTGCCTTGCCTGCTGCGCCCGCGCTGCTTGCGGCACTTTGCACGGGAGTTCGCTGGTTTGATGGCCGCATGGTTGCCCCGATGCCAAGGTCGGTTGAGCCAGTTATATTCTCGCCGGTACGGGTGTTGGTGGGGATGTTGGTCCTGGGCGGGGTGAGCGACGGTTTGGCCGGGGCTTTGGGCTGCGTGGCCGCAGGCTTTGCAGACGAGGATCCGCTTTGCGTCGCACGCGATGCGGCGCTGCCTTGCTGCGGCGCGGGTCCGGGCTTTGGTGCGCCACCAGCGGGAGCCGATGCACCTGTGCTAGTGGTTGGTGGCGATACACGGAGTCCAGCATAGGGATCGCTAGGCGGTATACTGCCTAGCGACGGGGTCCGCGTGCTGCCAGTGCTTGCCGCGGACGTGCCGCTGGCCGGGCGCGAGGTCGCCGTCGCCGTTGGTGAGAGCGACGCTGGCTGGCCTTCCCAAGGCAGCGGGGTGCCATAGGTGCCGTCGTCGTTCATACGCGGCCCGGTAGCGGGCTTTGGCGCTGGGGGAGGCGGTGCCTTTGGCCACTTGCTGGCGTCCGGCCCGTATTTCTCGATCATTTCGCTGCGTTTTGCTTCGATGACGGGTTTGAGCTTGTCGACATATTTGTCGCGGTTAACGTCCAGATCGGTGCTGGCCTTGGTGAGAGTGAAATCGACCACATCGAGGCGCGAGGGTAGCGCGACGATGATCCGCTTGAACCGGGTCGTTTCAGTCTGCGTGTTCTGGATGTAAAGCGGCGGGACCGTGCCGTTGGCCTTCATAAAGTCGACACGTTTTTGCGAAGCGTCGGCAAAAACCGTCAGGAGCTTCCCAAGGTCGGGGCCGATTTCACGGATCAATTCCTGATTCATGACAATGCCAAGTGATGCTAAATCGACGGTGGTTTCGGCCATCCCTTGCGAAAAATTAGGATCGTTAAGATCGGAGGTAAATTGATTACCAGTCCGATCCGTCGCGATCTGAATGCTGCCGCTGACGCCTTTGATCATTGCTGGCGCACGACTGCCAACACGGCTCAAAACGGCAGACCCGGAGACAATGACACCATTGTAGATTTCATCGGCTTGGGCCGCGGTCAAGCGACGCTTGGCCACGTCATCGTCGAGCGACTTGCGATAATCATCGCGCTGCGCAAGATCGGCCTGTCGCCGTTGTTCGGCCTGTGCCGCAGCGATATTCTGTTGCCTGATCAAATCGTCGGCGGAAGAGGAGTTTCGGACAGGGGGGCGCACCGGTGTATCGCTTGAACGCCCTACAGGCTCTATTGGCTGCGCCAGAGCCGCTGAATGAAAAGCGGGCATTGCCAGCGACGCCAGCGCGACACTTGCCAAAAGCTTCATGCGCATCATGGCCGTAGCTCCATTTCCATATCATTGATCCCAATTGCGCTGAAACTGACAGGCAACGCCGGTTCGCCTGCTGCCGGATCGGCGAAGGCGACGAGCCAGGCGATGCTGGGTGCATCGGGGCTTTGCAGCGCGACGCTCCAGCCATCGGTTAGGCGAAACGCAGTGATCGGACGCAGCGATAGCCGCGCGGCATCCCCCATTTCGGCCAGTGTCCGCGCCAGTGCTGGCGGCAATTTGCTCAGCTTTGGATCGTCGGTGCCGAGCAATTGGTGGAGCAACGGCAAGCTATCGCGGTAACCCGGCGTCGCGCTAAGCTCATCGAGCGCATTGCCCGCGACATAGGCCCGGCGCATCACGACATTCTGTGCGTCCGACGCTGTTTCGAACAGCCGATCCCACGACCCCGTATCGGCAGCGGCAAATGACGAGATCGCCGATGCGCGCAGCGACGCTGGCAGCGACCCACCCGTCGACGGCCAAGCGACCGGATAGGTGCTTGGCTGGTCGCGCAAAGTTTCGCCTGTGACCGGCGCTGCTGCCAAAACGCGCCAATCGCTGCCGTCGCGAACCCAGCGCACGACGAGCCCGCTGTCGAGCAGCGGATTGAACCACAGCGTATCGGCACTGCCCTCGGCCTCACGCCGGACCTGCATCGCACCGGCCATCACCCGCGACCATAAATGTCCCGGGATGAAATCAACCTCACCGGCAAGTGTGTCTGCCATCACCCGGCGCGATTCAGGGTCGAGGCTGTTGAGCATGATGTCAGCCGATGCGGCCAGGCCATAACGCGCTGTTCCCGCGACTGCCGCCAGGGGAACATCTGCGGTCTGTGCCGATGCCATCGGCACCGATAGCAGCAGCACTGTGGCGACGGCTAG
>JANNWX010000234.1:0-2543 GCA_031409315.1 Sphingomonadales bacterium
ACTGGCGCTATGCGCCACTTTCCTGCACTTTACCGCAGCGGATATGGGCGCGGCGCGTTGGCGCAAACCGGCTTGCTTTCGCGTGTTCCCTTAACCCCGGAAGGCGTGCCTCTGGCGGATGCGCTACAGGCGATCCAGGCGCTATATGCCGATAATCTTGACGTATTCAGCCTGTCCTTTCACACCCCTTCTGTGGCCATTGGCCACACCCCCTACGTTCGCAATAAGGCAGATTTAGACACATTCTGGCGTTGGTGGGACGGCGTGTTCAACCTGTTCGCAAAACTTGGTGTTACGCCGGTGGCTTATGATGATCTGCTTGCTGGGATGGACGCGGCTTAATCATGGCGACCAAGCCCAAGCCGATTTATGCAGCCCAGACGGTTTTTGTAGCTGCCCAAAGCATTGACCCATCATGGTCGCATGAGTGGGACGAATTGGCCATGCACGCGGCGGAGCCCACTAGTTTTATGGAACGCTGGTTCCTGACGTCCGCTATTGATAATGTCGATTGCCCCCCGTCATTGAAAATTGCCTTCATCTGGGGAGAGGGCGGCAAGCTTGACGGGGTCATGCCGCTGCACATTGGCAACCATTACGGACGCATGCCAATCCGCCACGTCCGGAACTGGGCACACCACAATTGCTTTTTGGGGCTGCCCCTCGTCCGTAAAGGGCGCGAAACGGCGTTCTGGTCAGCTTTACTGGTTGCACTGGATCAAAGCGACTGGGCGGTCGGGCTCATCCATCTGACCGACCTGACCGAAAATGGCCCTGTCCACACCGGTTTGATCGCTGCTGCATCGATACTCGGTCGGGATTGCGCAACCGTTTACCGGACAGAAAGGGCACTGCTGCAAAGCGATCTTTGCCCTGTTGCTTATTATGAAACCACAGTGCGTAAGAAAAAACGCAAGGAAATAAACCGTCTCCGGACCCGCTTGGCCGAATTGGGAACATTACATTTCTCGACTTTAGGCGATCCCGAAGATGCAGTGCGCGGCTGCGATGACTTTCTGGCGCTTGAGAGGTCCGGATGGAAAGGCGAAGCCGGATCGGCGCTTGGTTCCTGCGGCAAAACCGAGGTAATGTTTCGCACCCTGATCAAGCAAGGCATGGCAGCGGGGCGGATAGAATTGCAAAAGCTTTGCCTTGATAACCGGCCGATTGCGATGCTCGTCAATTTCATCGCTCTACCCGGGTCATTCTCATTCAAAATTGCCTACGATGAGGATTTCGCGCGTTTTTCGCCGGGCGTCCTGATCCAGATTGAGAATCTGGCGCTTCTCGAACGCCCGGGATTTGGTTGGATGGATAGCTGTGCGGTCGAAAACCACCCGATGATCAATAGCCTATGGGGTGAACGGCGGGCTCTGGCATGGGTCACCGTCCCGCTTGGCGGCGTCAGGCACGGGATGATTTTCCGCATAGCCAGGATGGTTGAAAGTGCTTGGGCAACCTTGAAAAGGCTTGGCCAATGGAAAGGTATAGCAGCCAATGACAATAGGGCCGACGGCAATGATTAACCCAGCTTTTGACGCCGAGAACCGGGCATTATTTACTGCGATTTACCCTGATCTGCCCATAAAGCTGCGCCATTCAATTGCCGACCATCAGCTGCTATCACTTGAATCGCTCATCGATCTGTCACAGCGTCTCAATCCCGCCGATGTCGAATATAATGTTGCTGACCTGCCCATTGGTGTCGATCCAGATTTGATCAAGCAAAATGGCTTGTCGATCCCCGATACAATCCGTTCCATTGAGGATAATGGGTCATGGATGGTCATAAAATTTGTCGAAAATGATCCGGCTTATAAAAAATTGTTGGCAGATGTGCTGGATTCGCTGCGCCCGACCATCGAACCCGCGACGGGAAAAATGTTGACGCTGCAGGGCTTCATCTTCATTTCTTCACCGGGTGCCGTCACGCCGTTTCACATGGACCCCGAACATAATATCCTGTTGCAGATCCGCGGAGAAAAAGATTTTACAATCTTCCCTGCGGTTGATCCCGATGTTCTGAGTGATGCGGAACATGAACGGTATCACCTTGGCGGCCACCGCAACCTGCCTTGGCGTGACGCAATGGCGGCCAAGGGAACAACACATCGCCTAACACCCGGAGATGCCCTCCACGTGCCCGTCAAGGCCCCGCACTGGATCAAGAACGGGCCAGAGGTGTCAATCTCCTTCTCCGTCACTTGGCGATCATTGTGGAGCTACCGAGAGGCCGATGCCCGGGGCCTGAACGGCCTCATGCGCCAGATTGGCCTCTCCCCCAGAGGAACGAGGCGTTTCCCGCACCAGAATTTGGCAAAATCAGTCGCCTACCGCGCAATCCGCAAGGCGCAGAGCGTGTTCGGGGTCGTGCGTTAAACCGCAAATAATGTGACGCCGGCATATTTTTCCGACGCCGGGTCGAACAAAGATTCTGGCTGAAAATAACGGTCCGCTAGTGCCACATCAGACAGGCCAGAGAGGTGATAGGAACCGATCTTCTTTTCACGCACGGCCGCACCACTGCGTTCCATTGCTACTGC
>JANNWX010000235.1:0-7362 GCA_031409315.1 Sphingomonadales bacterium
TTGCTCGATTGGCTGGATGAGGCCCAGCTCGACCGCGTCGGTGCGTTCCGTTTTGAGCCGGTTGAAGGCGCTGCGGCCAACGCCCTGCCCGACCCGGTGCCTGAAGCGGTCAAAGAAGAGCGCTACGCCCGCATCATGGAAAAAACAGCGGCGATTTCAGCCGCGAAACTGGCCGCCAAGGTGGGCCGCACGCTTGATGTTATCATCGATGAAGTCGACGACGAAGGCGGTGCCACGGGACGCTCAAAGGCTGACGCGCCAGAGATTGATGGCAATGTGTTCCTGCGCGATGCTCAAGGGTTGAAGCAAGGTGACATTGTTCCGGTGTTGATCGAGGATGCAGATGAGCACGACCTGTTTGGGGTGGCTATCGTCTAACTCTCAGCGCGCCCAAACCTGTGCGCCATATTCCCATTGCCAAGGCATGCCCGTTTTTCCCAGTATCAGTTTTACAATCTCTGGAAATAGCGGCTCTGCACGGACGTCGTTTGACAGGAGGATGACGCATCGTTTTTTTCGCTTCAGGCAGACCATCATGTTGGCGGTGGAATCGTTATGGCCGCCTTTGAAGAGGCCGCTTCCTTGTGGCCCCTTGAACGTGATCACACCTAGCCCTGCGGCAAGACCCGGCAAGCGACCCGCCGGTGACAGTTCGGCTTGCAATGTGGGGAACTGCGACGCGGTGCTGATCGCCATCTGGGGCTTTGAAATCTCGGCATGGGCAGCCTTGTTCAACCCGTCTCCGCGCGCATAGCCCGCAGCAAATTTGGCAATATCAGCAATGGTCGTATCCATCGACCCCGACGCCCTTGTCGCACTGCGCTCATCATGGGGTTCAACACTGCCGTCGACCATCCAGCCATCGGCAAGATTATTGGCGAAATCCGCGCGCCACACCATACTGGTGTTTTTCATCCCGAACCGGTCAAAGACGCGGCGCTGCATCTCCGCACCAACATCAAGCCCTAGGCCCCGTTCCAGTACAAATTGTAGCAGGATCAGGCCGTCACCGGAATAGGCATAGCGACTGCCCGGTTCAAAATTGAATTTCAGCTTTCCGTCGGGTTCAAGAAAACCAAAATTGGCGAAACCAGAGCCGTGCGTTAACAATATGCGCGGCGTTAATTTGCGCCAGCGTTCATCCCCAGCCAAATGGTGCCATGCGGCATATTTTTCTTCTTCGTCCTCGTATTCAGGCAACGGTATAGGAAGATATTCGGCGATAGACGTGTCGAGTTTGATCCGCCCCTCATCAACCAATTGCATGACGGTATAAGCAAAAACTGCTTTGGTGATCGATGCTCCGTACATGATCGTATCACACATCAAAGGCTCATTTTTTGGGTTCCGGATGCCCCAACTGTTCACATATTTGACTTTTCCCTGATCAATAACAGCAAGCGCGAGACCATTGACCTTATGCTGTGCCATTGCTTGTGACATATGAGCGTCGACCTGTTTTTCGCTTGGCAGGTTCTGGGCAAACGCCGGGATAATCGTGAGAGGCGCAAGCAGCGTCAACAAAAACTTATGCCGCACATCAGTCTCCATTTATATAAGCCATATGCTGGCAAGCATATACGGACTTTGCAACGCATATCACGCTTGAATTGTCCCCCGTCTCCTGTCACCGCGAGCCAGTGAGGTGTTTTGAATGATGAATTATAATGCGCTGCTGCAACCCGATAAGGATCAGCCCGCACGCGCCATACACATCGTCGATCCTAAGGGCTTCGACACATGGTTGTCAGCGCAACCCGAACGCGCACGCACGGCCATAGCGGCGCAGGGCTTGAAACCCAAAGGCTATGCCAGCGCGATCCTGCCGGGTGAGAAAACTGATGACTGGTCGGTTGTCACTGTCGTCGCCAATGTCGAAGCTTTGTCCACATGGTGTCTTACGAGATTGGCTGAAACGCTACCCGAAGGAACCTACCGGCTTGTTGGGCGCGAACCCGGCTCAGCCATGTTGGGGTGGCTGCTCGCACAATATAGGTTCGACCGTTATTTAGAGGTGAAAGACCTGAAGGGCGCACGCATATTGCTCACGGCGGAGCCTGCCTCGATCATTGAAACAGTATCGCTTGCTGCGGCAACAGCTCTTGTCCGTGATCTCGTTAACACGCCAGCTGCTGATATGGGGCCGGTTGACCTCCAACATGCTGGTGAGACAATTGCCAAAACGCACGGGGCGACGGTCCACGTCACCAAGGGCCATGATCTTGAGGTCGGTTATCCGATGATCCATGCGGTCGGCATGGCGGCGGACAAGAAACACGCCCCGCGTCTGATTGAGATTGAATGGGGAAACCCCAAGAACCCGCGCGTCGCGATCATCGGCAAAGGCATTACATTTGATAGCGGTGGTCTCAACATCAAACCCGGCGGGTCGATGCGGTTGATGAAAAAAGATATGGGCGGCGCGGCGCACGCCCTTGCGCTTGCCAAATTGGTGATGGAGGCCCGGCTTCCCGTGCGCTTGCACGTGCTGATTGCGGCGGCGGAAAACGCGATTGCGGGCAATGCCTTTCGCCCCGGCGATGTTCTTAAATCGCGAAAAGGACTGACCGTTGAGATTGACAATACCGATGCAGAGGGTCGTTTGGTGTTGGCCGACGCGCTGACCAAGGCGGGGGAGTCGGCTCCAACTCTCATCATCGACTATGCAACGCTCACCGGGGCCGCGCGGGTGGCGCTAGGGCCTGATCTGCCCGCTTTGTTCAGTAATGATGATGATTTGGCGAGCGCGCTCCTTGAAGCCGGAAAATCGGTTGATGACGGTGTGTGGCGGATGCCGCTTTGGTCTGGCTATGATGATATGCTCAAATCGGACATCGCCGACTGCGTCAATTCCGCCGAAGGCGGCATGGCGGGCGCAGTAACCGCAGCTTTGTTCCTACAAAAGTTCGTGCCCGCTGATACGTTATGGGCGCATTTCGATACGTTTGCGTGGCGGCCCGCAGCAAAACCTGGACGACCAAAAGGCGGCGACGCCCTCGGGGTGCGCGCCGCATTTAAGGTTTTGAAGGATAGGTATCCCGCTGTTTAGCGTTTGCCGAGCAAGCCGCCGAGGATTGAGTCAAGCGGGTTGGCTTGGCCGCCGCTTTGTCCAAGCGAACCTGCAAGGCCGCCCAGAAGATCGCCAAGGCCACCACCACTCGTTGGTGCCGCAGTTGCGCCTCCTGCCATAGATGCGATCACCGTGGCCGCGAGGCCACCCATCACCCCTCCACCCATGCGTTTGGCAACTTGCTGCGCGACCAGCCCCGCAATCACGGGCAACATTGCTTTCAGGATAGTATCGCTGATTCCGGTTTGTGCCGAAGCATGGCTCGCGACTTGGCGACTGACATCCTTTGATCCAAAAATCTGTCCAAGAATGTTATTGCCGCTATCAACATCTTGTTCGGGCGCGCCCATTTTGCTGACAATATCAGCAAGACCGCCAAGGCCGCCCGCGTCTTCATTCTTTTGCAGACCACCCAGAACAGCTGGCAGCAGCGCGCCCACCGCTGCATTTGCCTGATCTGGCGATAGGCCAAACTGGCTGGCCAATCCGCCAACGTCAATTTGTGGATTTCCACCGGTGCCTGCCCCACCGATAGCACCTTGCAAAAGCTGTCCCAATATATCCACGTTCACACTCCTATTCTACGCACAGAAACAATGCAGATAGCATGGCCTGTCAATTCTTTGTAGCATGATCGCTCCAGTATCGGCCATGCCGATTCGGCCTAGGAGAGTGTAATGAGTATTTTTAGTTCAATAAAAGACGCCATTTTCGGCAAAGCAGCTCAAGCCGCGCCGGCCGCAGCTCCGGCAGCCGCAGCCGCCCCTGCCGCAGCACCGCAGCCGGTAGATATCGAAGCGATTTTGACCGCTGCCGCCGCTTCGGTTGATTATGACACCAACTGGCGCACATCGATTGTCGATTTGATGAAATTGTGCGGCCTTGATTCCAGCCTTTCCAACCGCAAGGAATTGGCGACCGAACTCGGCTATGGCGGCGACATGAACGATTCCGCGAGCATGAACATCTGGCTGCACCGTCAGGTGATGAACCAACTGGCTGCCAATGGCGGCCATGTTCCGGCTGATCTGAAAGACTGATTTCGCACTGATCCAAGGCATGGTGGCGCACACAATGAGCGTCACCATTGCCTTTGGCGGGTCTGCTCGTCTATTTGCGCGGCCACCATGCCTGTGCAGCTACCGTCCAACGCAACCTTTTACGGTTTGACAGCCGCGTATGATACACGCGTGCATGCCGTGCGCGATGACGTGGCCGATATCGCGTTGACTGGCATGGTAGACGTTCCCCGTTTCGTTCAACCCGTTCCCATGCGCTGCAAAGAGCCGTGGATCGCCGTTCAAGAGGCTGGCTCAAAATGTGCCAACCAGATCAGTGAATTGCTGGAGTGCGAGACATTCTTGGTTGTTGACCAAAAGGATGACTGGGCATGGGGTTATTGCGCCCATGACCATTATGTCGGTTACTTGCCTGCCAATTGTTTGGGGCCATGGACGCACGATCCTGTCATCGCCTATGCTGACCCGATCGAAACGGCCAGATCATTCCTCGGTATGACCTATGTCTGGGGAGGGCGCGGCGGGGCGGGCATCGATTGTTCGGGCCTGATCCAACGGTCACTGGCGACGATTGGAGTTTTCGCACAACGCGACAGCGACATGCAGCGTGCGACGTTGGGGTCTGGACTACCCACCGATGAAGCGGTGCAAGCGCGCGACCTTATTTTCTTTCCCGGGCATGTTGGCATGATGATCGACAATGTGGATATGATCCATGCGACGCGGCATTTCGGGAAAGTCGTTATTGAGCCCTTGTCCGACGTCGTTGCACGCGTATCAGAGAAACATCAAAACCCAATCATAGCCCGTAAGAGAGTGACCCTATGATCCAGATTTTCATCGACGGTGCCGCCGGGACAACCGGTCTGGAAATCGGCGAACGGCTTGCCGGGAGGGATGATCTGGCGCTGATCACGCTGGATGATGCGCAGCGCAAGAACGCGGCCTCGCGGCGTGACGCACTAAACGCGGCAGACATTGCCATCCTGTGCCTTCCCGATGACGCAGCACGTGAGGCGGTGGCCCTGATCGATAATGACCGGACATGCGTTATTGACGCTTCAACCGCACACAGAACCGCCCCTGGTTGGGTTTTTGGATTTCACGAAATTTTTGAAGGCGGCTTCGACCGGGTGCGTGAAGCGAAGCGAATTTCAAACCCTGGATGCTATTCAACCGGATTTCTAGCACTCATCAAACCCCTGATTGATGCGGGGATCATCCCGCGTGACTGGCCGCTGACAGTGAATGCTGTTTCGGGTTATTCGGGCGGCGGCAAAGCGATGATTGCCGAATTCGAACAAGGTGGAACCCAAACAAGCTGGCGGACCTATGCTCTCAACCTTGCACATAAGCATGTTCCAGAAATGCAGCGCCATGCGGGGCTTGCCCATGCACCGATTTTTGCGCCTTCGGTTGCGAGAACCTATCGCGGGATGATCGTTGATGTACCAATTTTGCTGGCTGCTATACCGGGCAAGCCATCGCCCGATGCGCTTGCCGCAACGCTGCATGCGACATTTGCCGACAGCAAGCTTGTTAATCTGATCGACGATTTTGACGCGACCAACCTGACGATCGAACATGCCGCAGCAACTGACAGGCTCGATCTTTTCGTTTTCCCGAACGCTGAAGGCAGTCAGGTTCGGCTGGTTGCCGCGCTCGACAATCTTGGCAAAGGCGCGGGCGGGGCCTGTGTCCAGTCCCTTAACATTGTTGCAGGACTGGACGAGATCACCGGACTAAGGCTTTAGGCCGCCAGTTTTTGCGATCGCTCTTTGGCCAGCCACGCCAAAACTTTTTCCGGTTTACTTTGGTCGTATGGGTCGGCGTCTGATCCGTCATCGTTGATCCCTGGCTCTTCGAACCAAGCAACAATCTTGCCGTCCTCGACGACCATCGCGTAGCGCCATGACCGAGCCCCGAATCCCAGATGATCTTTGTTGATCAACATTCCGATACGCCGGGTAAAATGACCCGCGCCGTCCGGCAACAGCTTGATATTGTGAAGACCGAGCATTTTGCCCCATTGATACATCACAAAGGCATCATTGACCGAAAGGCAATAAACATCATCCACTCCGGCGTCCCGGAAGTCCTTGTAAAGGCGCTCATAGGCAGGGCATTGCTCAGTGGTGCAAGTCGGCGTGAACGCACCGGGCAGGGCGAACATCACCGACCGCTTGCCCGCAAACAATGAACCCGTGGCAATATCCTGCCAGCGGAACGGATTGGGGCCACCAACGCTTTCATCACGGACGCGGGTTTTAAGCACGACGTCGGGTATTGTCCGGTTCAACATGTCATTCTCCATCGCTTGAGGCGCGCGCAGCGCCGAGGGTGAACGCTACATGATGGAGTTTGTTTCAGAGGTAAAACAGATTAAAATGAGTTTACTGATCGCATATATCACTTAATCTACATTTCACCTTTGGCGCGGCGCAACGCAAACCACTTTTCAACATTGGCTTCATGCTGGTCAAGGGTTTCGGCAAACACATGGCCCCCCGTTCCGTCCGCCACAAAGTATAGGGCACGGGTTGGCGCAGGATTAAGCACCGCTTCAATCGAGGCCCGCCCCGGATTGGCGATGGGTCCGGCGGGCAGGCCAGACATTGCATAGGTGTTGTAGCCATTGTTCGCGGCCAATTCCGACTTCAGGATACGGCGTCCCAGCGGCTTGCCTTTGGTCACCGGGTAAATCACCGTCGGGTCAGCTTGCAACCGCATGCCGATCCGCACCCGATTACTGTAAACCCCTGCAACAATACGCCGCTCATCAGCCTTGCCGGTTTCCTTTTCCACGATTGAGGCCAGAATGATTGCCTGCTGCGGCGATTGCACGACGCTGGTCGGTTTGCGGTTGGCCCATAATATGGCGAGCTTGCTTGTCATCGCCTGTTGCATCCGCGCGAGCACGGCGGCCCGTTTTTCGCCGCGGACATAGCTGTAATTATCAGGCAGGACCGAACCTTCGGCTGGCACGGAAATACTGCCTGTCAACAACGGCGTGGCGTTCAGGCGGTCATACACCATGATCGACGGCATCCCTTCAGGCACCGCCACAAACCGCTGGAATGTCTTTCCCGATTGGAGCAGTTCGAAGACAGCAGCGCCGCTCATGCCGCGTTTCACCCGGTACTCACCCGGCTTGATCGGCTCGTCAGTCCCGAAAATGCGCGCGTAAGTCGTAAAACGATCGGCTGACTCAATCGCGCCTTCCCGCTCAAGCATCCGGGCGGCGGCTTTAAGACTTGCCCCGCGTTCGACAAC
>JANNWX010000236.1:0-5994 GCA_031409315.1 Sphingomonadales bacterium
ATCTTCATCCACGGCATCCAACCGGAAATTCTGACCCAGGCAATGGTGGGATGAGCGGTCAGATTCTTGGTGTCGAGCATTTCATTAGCATCAAAAGCAAAATCAAAAATTTCCATCGCGTGATATTTGCCGCCAACATAATCCTGATAATCGCCCCCAAGCACGTTGTGATAGAAAAGCGGTGCTTCAATCGGCATGAACAGGTTTTTACCGATCCGTTTCAGGCTGATCGAAAACGGTTTTCCGTCCGCGTCATAGGTATAGGTCGGGCGCGAATTGACCGGATCATTGTTGATCTGCATCACGTTAACGGTTTCGTCGGTCCAAGGATTGGTCCATTTACGCGCGATTTCACCTGTCTTGATATCAACCATGAACATGACTTCGCGGCTGACGAGCCGGTACCCCTTGCCACGCTTTGGATCATTCACGGTGATGCACTGTCGGACATTCATGCCTTCGCCGTTGAACAAATGCCGGTCAGGCTCCCCGTCTACCCGCGAATAGACTCTGCCTGACCAATAATAGACGGCGGGTTTGCCGTCCGCTTCACCGCATTGGACGCGCTTGGAGATTTCAAGCGCGTCTTCCGGTTTGGACTGGTCAAGCATACGGGCCTGTGCGCTTGCCGTCACCGCAAGCGCGGCGCAGCCAAGTAAAAGTTTACGGATCATCATTATATTTCCTTTCTATCCACGAAAATTCTGGGTGTTCAGTTTTGAAGGCGGGCCCTTCTCGTCATAATTGCATCCGGCCTGCATCCAGCGAAGGTTTATGCCGATGCGCGCTGAATCTGGTGCCGCCCATGAATAGGATTCGGCGCGGTCGGGCTTGTCCGGTTTGTGGACATAAAGGGTAACAACGGGATTGTTGGTGCTGCCGACGTCCCATGTGACATTGCGGATGCGGATGACGACAGGTTGCGCGCCGCTATTGCCGCCGCCAACGCTGGCGCGTCCGCCCTGATCGTGCAATTTCACACCGCGTTCGAAATGCCAATCCTCACTGCCATCCTCTTTATTCTTGTCCTTGCGCACCGCCACCCAGCACGTCACGGGCCGCGACCGGCGCAAGTCCATCTTGCGGCCATCGGGAAAGGTCAGCGTCAAGCCGTGATCGTTCGCAGCCGTAATCGACGCGGGGGCCGAACATTTTCCGCGCGTGCCCGCCCCAACCAAGCCACCGTTCTTGAACGTATATAGCCGCTGACAGGCGCCGTAATCCAATATCGTCATCTTGCCGTCGCGCGAAGTTTTTAAGGGGTGGCCGTCCGACGTTGGCTTGCCATAGGCATCGATTTCATCAATCATCAGCCCACCCTCGCGCGGGGTGATTTTCATGCTGAACCACGGCATCGCGGGCCGCCCTGCTTCCTTGTCGAAATAGACCTGCTCTTCATTGGTGAATGTGCCGATCAACGGCGTGACCATGGGCGGCTTGGCCGATGCGCTCGCCGATAACAGCAATATGAGCAATGTTTGTCGACGCATCGTTGGCTCCCCCGCACATTGTTTCAAACAAGGCTAGACCAAAGCACACAGGAATGAAATATGTCCGGACAACTTTTTTGTCGGGAAGTGCAGGATGAGTCGTTTTATATTGATCATGGCGCTGTTGATATGCGCAATTTCACCCGCGCATGGGGCTGTAGCACTCGACGGCGGTGGGATATTGGCGCGCGCGACCAAAGCAGCAGGCGGTGACGGTTGGGCAAATGCCAAAACGCTCGTACTAAAGGGCCGGGCTGTTTTCTGGGGGGCGGACGGAGCCAAACCGCGCTCAACTGCCGATGATTATGCGATGTGGCGGGTGTATGATCCTGGGCGGGAAGCCGCGCACGGCGCCGAAGGGCGCGTCCGCATCATTGCAAAGTTGAAGGGCAAGCATCTCTGGACCGTTGGTTTTGACGGCGAAACGACATGGAATGAACGGGGGATCATCCCTAAAGCCGAAGCGGATATTTTCTGGGCCAGCAATTTCGGCTTCGGGATCATCCGGCACGCTTTGCAGCCCGGATTCAAGGCCGAACGGGTCGCCGACGGCCTGATCGGGGGCCACAAACTCTATCTCGTCCGCTTGACCGATCCCAAGGGTGGGGTGACCCTGTTCGGGGTTGATCAAAAATCATATGCGATCAGGACCATGGGCTTTATGACACCCAAAGGCTGGCATGAGCGGCACTATGATGATTTCATCCGTCTGAATAATCCGGATTGGCTACAAGCCCGCAAGGTGACGCTCACATACAACGGGGTCAAAGCGAACGAAGTCTATTGGACAACGACAATCGTGAACGGCCCGGTTGATGACGGCCTATTTGTGCCGCCCAAATCTTAGTCGTCCCGTTCTCGTTCTTCTTTTTCCGCCTTTTTTCGCTCTTTTTCAGCGCGTTCTTCGGCCTTGCGCATGTCGCGGCCACGTTTGCGGTCGGCTTCGTCTTGACTGGTTGTTGCGGCATCGATGACCGCCCCGCCAACTTTGATCGGGGCTGTGACAATATCGGCTGCGACGCGGGCGATGCAACCTGTGAGCAAGAGCGCGACTACGACAAGTATAAGGTTTCGCATGAGATGATCTCCCTTGAGCCGCAGCAAAGTATAACAGGAACGGAGATCAATCCACTATATCATTCTTGCGCTTGGCCCCGCGCCGCCTTAAGGGAGCGCGCTTAGATGCCAATATGGCGATCGTAGCTCAATTGGTTAGAGCGCCGGTTTGTGGTACCGGAGGTAGCGGGTTCGGATCCCGTCGGTCGCCCCATTGGCTCCCCGCGATATTGGTGCTGGCGAATCAGTGATTGGAACATTATTACACAATCTTGTAATTTTGTTTTCACTTAACGGAGGGCCCGATGCCCGCACCTTGGACGCTTCCCGATTTTGATGACCATGAAGGTGTGCACATCTTCCGCGATGCAGAGTCGGGGCTGACGGCGATCATTGCCATCCATTCGACCCATCTTGGGCCAGCGGCTGGCGGCACCCGTTTCTGGCAGTATCTCGACCCCCAAGGCGCGATGATCGATGCGCTGCGGCTGTCGCGCGGGATGAGTTACAAGAATGCGATGGCTGGTCTCTCCATGGGCGGCGGCAAGGCGGTTATTGTTGCCGATTCCAGCAAAACCAAGACGCCAGAAATGATCGCCGCTTTTGCCAAGGCAGTGGACAGTCTTGGTGGTCGTTATGTGACGGCGCAAGACGTCGGCATGAGCGCAGAAGATATGGTTGCCATTGCAAAGGGCACACGCCACGTTTCGGGCCTGCCTGCCAAAGCTGGTGAGGCTGGCGGTGATCCCGGTCCATCAACGGCGCAGGGTGTTTTTCTTGGCGTTAAAGCCGCTGTTAAACGCGCACTTGGCAAAGACGATATGGCGGGTGTGCATGTGGCGATCCAAGGCGTCGGCAGCGTTGGCGGCGGTCTGGCCCGCTTGCTTGCTGCGGACGGCGCACGGCTGACACTTGCCGACCGGAACGAGGGTCATGCGGCAGTGCTTGCCAGCAGCCTGGGGGCGGCTTTGATCGGTGCAGACCAGATCATGACGGTCGCCGCCGATGTGTTCAGCCCATGTGCGCTGGGTGCCATCCTGACGGAGGCTAGTATTGCGAAACTGAACGCGCCGATCATCGCTGGCGGCGCCAATAACCAATTGGCAACCCCGTCCGATGGGGACCGGGTTCACGCGCGCGGCATTCTTTATGCGCCCGACTATGTGATCAACGCGGGTGGAATCATCAACGTAGCGCTTGAATATCTGGGCAGCGGCGACCGCGCGACCGTTGACGCAAAAATCGGCGGCATTCCGGGTCGCTTGAACGCGGTGTGGGATCAAAGTGCCGCCACCGGCGATAATCCCGCCAAAGTTGCGGACAGGATGGCGCAGGCCTTGATTGGTAGGGGCTAAGCCGCAGCAGTGTTCCGGTGCCCCTCGTCCTGATGGGCAAATCTTTGTTCTAACCCTTTCCCTGACCCGAGGCATGGTTTAGGGACGATTTCCAACATGCACCGTCTTGCCAATCCCACCCGATTCTTGAAACTTGCCCGCCCGCTGACGTCGTTTAGCTTGGTTGTTGGCCTGTTGCTGGTCGGCGTTGGATCCTATGCGGGATTGTTTCTGACACCGGCTGACTATCTTCAGGGGGATACGGTCCGGATCCTTTATATCCATGTCCCATCGGCGTGGCTGGGCATGGCGGGATGGAGCGGCATTGCGATTGCCAGCATCACCCAACTTGTGTGGCGTCATCCACTGGCCGGGGTCGCCGCGCGGGCGATTGCCGTCCCAGGTGCGCTGTTCACGGCCATCTGTCTTGGTACGGGCTCAATCTGGGGCCGCCCGACATGGGGCACGTGGTGGGAATGGGACGGTAGGATGACGTCGATGCTGGTGCTTTTGTTCCTCTATTTCGGGTATATCGCCCTCGCCAATGCCAGTGAAGATCGAACCAGTATCAGCCGTGCGACGGCGATTTTCGGGATTATCGGTGCGATCAACATTCCAGTCATTAACCGATCAGTTGTCTGGTGGAAATCACTGCATCAAGGGCCAAGTATCACCTTGCAGGGATCAAGCATCGCCCCTGAGATCCTTTGGCCATTGGGATTTACCGTTACCGGCTTCACTCTGCTGTTCACGGCGATTGTTTTGATGCGGATGCGAACCAATCTTGCTGATGCAAAAGTAGAGGCGCGGATGCGGCGGATGGCGGCCGGATGAACCACTGGAATTTCATCATCGCCGCTTATGGGCTGACAGGCGTTGGCACGCTTGGCATCTTGATTATGAGCTTTGCTGGGATGCGCCGTGCCGAAAAGGCTGTTGCGACATTGGATCAAGATAAGTGAAAGCAAAGCATCAACGGCTGACCTTGGCCCTATTGGCGCTGGCAGCCATTATTGGCGCAGGCTTGCTCGCGGTTTCAGGGTTGAGGGATCAGGCTGCGTTCTTTTATTCACCCGCCGATGTCGCCCGTGAGGGTGTTCCGATAGGCAGGGCCGTGCGCTTGGGCGGCATGGTTGCTGACAAATCGATCACGCGCGACGGCGACGGCGTTACCGTCCGGTTCGTGGTCGAGGACGGAAAGCACCAGATACCGGTTCGTTTTACCGGTATCGTCCCTGATCTGTTCAAGGAAAAATCAGGGGTCGTTGCCGAAGGTGAATTTGTGAAGGACGGCAGCTTTGTTGCCACCAACCTCCTCGCCAAACATGACGAGCGGTATATGCCACCACAATTGGCCGGCAAAATGCACAAAACCGAGACGTTAAAGCCATGATTGCCGAAACCGGACTTGCCTTGTTGTGGCTTGCGGCTGGGCTTGCTTTGCTACAATCCTTGCTCGGGCTTGGCAGCATTGCTGGGTCGGGCCGACCTGATTTGATGACGGCCGTCAGGCCTGTCGCAATCGCCCAAGCGACGTTGGTTGTTGCGGCATTCGCCTGTCTTGTCTGGCTGTTCATGGTCTCTGACATGTCAGTAAAGCTGGTGATATCAAACAGCCATTCGGCCAAGCCGTGGCTTTACAAATTGTCTGGAACATGGGGCAATCACGAAGGGTCGATGTTGCTTTGGGTCATGGTGCTGGCGGTTGCCGGTGCGGGCGTTGCTATGTTTGAAAGGCGATTGGCTGAGCGGACTTTGGTTGCGACTTTGGGTGCACAGGCGCTGATCGCGCTCGGGTTTTATGCCTTTCTTTTGTTTTCTTCGAATCCGTTTGAACGAGTGAAACCCGCGCCACAAGACGGGCTGGGGCTCAACCCCTTGTTGCAAGATCCCGGCCCCGCTTTTCACCCGCCGACGCTTTATTTTGGCTATGTTGGCATGTCGGTCGCATTCTCGTTCGCGGTCGGTGCGCTCTTGACCCGCGATATTGGTCCGGTTTTCGCCCGCGCGATGCGGCCTTGGGTGCTGGGGGCTTGGATATTCCTGACGCTGGGGATCGCGGCTGGAAGTTATTGGGCTTATTACGAACTCGGGTGGGGTGGCTGGTGGTTCTG
>JANNWX010000237.1:0-16085 GCA_031409315.1 Sphingomonadales bacterium
GATCACCGTCCCTTGAATAGCCCGCCTAGCAAGCCCCGGATCAGCGATTTACCAAGCGACCCAGCGACCTGACGCCCAACCGATGACGCCACCGAGCGTGCGGCCGACTGGATCATTTTGTCAGCCATCGTCGGCTTTGCATCTTCGCGGGCTTGGCGCGCGGCCTCACGCTCTTGATCCTTGGCGATGCGCACAGCCTCGCGGTCGGTGATCACTTGCTGACGCGCCGCTTCCTTCGCCGCAATCGCGGCCTGTTTCTGGGCATCCTCTTGCGCATCGACTTGCGCGGCAGCGGCGCTGGCTTCTGCGCTTTTTGACAACAGTATTTCTTCGGCGGACACCCGGTCAATCAGCACATCATATTTGCTGCCGACAGCGTCGGTCTGGATCATGATCGCCCGTTCTTGCGGCGTAATCGGCCCAAGTCGTGACGCGGGTGCCTTGATCAATGTGCGTTCAACCGGGGTCGGTGCTCCGTCCGCCTGCAATAGCGAAACCAGTGCCTCACCCACTTTCAATTCGGTGATAACGGCTTCGACGTCGACCCCGGGATTAGCCCGAAACGTCGTTGCCGCAGATTTGACCGCCGCCTGATCGCGCGGGGTGAACGCGCGCAAAGCATGTTGCACCCGGTTGGATAATTGGGCCGCCACCGTGTCGGGAATATCAATCGGATTCTGGGTGATGAAATATACGCCGACCCCCTTGGACCGGATCAGGCGGACGACCTGTTCAATCTTTTCAAGCAAAGCCTTGGGCGCTTCGTTGAACAGCAAATGGGCCTCATCAAAAAAGAAGACCAGTTTGGGTTTGTCGGGATCGCCAATTTCGGGAAGAGATTCAAACAATTCGGACAACAACCAGAGCAGGAACGTTGAATACAGCTTTGGTGATGCCATCAATTTGTCGGCGGCCAATATGTTGACAATCCCTCGGCCCTTGTCATCGCAGCAGATGAAATCATCAAGGTCGAGCGCCGGTTCTCCGAAGAAATGATCGCCGCCCTGGCTGCGGAGTTGCAGCAACGACCGCTGGATCGTGCCGACGCTCGGTTTTGATACATTGCCGTAGGTAATCGATAATTCATCAGCGCGGTTAGCGATGTTGACCAACATTGTCTGGAGATCATCAAGATCAAGCAGCAACAGACCGTCCTTGTCGGCGACGTGAAAGGCGATCGTCAAAACGCCTTCCTGAACCTCGTTCAAATCCATCAGCCGGGACAGCAGCAGCGGCCCCATTTCAGACACGGTTGTCCGGATTGGGTGGCCCTGTTCACCAAAAAGATCCCAGAACTGGACGGGATTGTCGCCGTAGACCCAATCAGCATCGCCAATTTCTGCGGACCGTGCGGCCAGCACATCATGCATCTTTTGCATCGGCGACCCGGCCATCGCCATGCCTGACAGATCGCCCTTCACATCAGAAACAAACACCGGCACGCCGATTTTGGAAAATCCCTCTGCCAATCCTTGCAACGTAACGGTTTTCCCGGTGCCGGTTGCGCCCGCGATCAGGCCATGCCGGTTGGCGCGTTTGAGGTTTAGAACCTGACGCTGCCCGCCGCCCACACCGATAAAAATGCCTTCATCCGCCATCACGCTCTCCACCAACAAAAACTCTCCCGTCTGTCCTTAACGAACGAAACGGGAGAGTGAAAGGATGGCGATAACGGGTGCACTGATTTTGATTTTTCCAATCGACCTCACTCATCTGCGGCTACTTGACAGGCTAAGGGCCCGGACTAATCTCCATGCACCGGGCCAACGGCAGTCGCCCGGTATTCTCAGGCGATGATCGTCCAAGCGCTGCCCTGTCCTTAAACGAGGGCGGGTTGACGTGTGCTTGCGACAAGCCGTCCTTCGGGGAAATACCAATGCAGACCCAATTACTCCAGAATTTGGCATGCCAACGCCGCCCGACGCACCCGACTTTCTTCGCCTTGGGCACGCCGCACATTGGGAGGTCTGCGTCATGATAGCGACCACTCTGCTCCTATCGCGCGATCATATCGCCGGATTGCTTAGTCCTGTGGACTATCTCGACGCTGTTAGATCAGCCTTCCGAGCAAGCAAGGAAGGGCGAGCGCAATCGCCGCCACCGCTACATGTCGCCGGAATTGACGGCGGCTTTCATGCCAAGGGCGCCTTTTTGGATGATGGGCAAAAGGTTGTTGCGGTCAAACTTAACGGTAATTTCCCCTCTAATCCCGAGCGCTTTGGACTACCGACAATCCAAGGTGCCATTTTGTTGTGCAACGCCGAACGTGGGACGTTGCTCGCCATTCTTGATTCTATTGAAATTACTGTCCGCCGGACCGCCGCCGCCAGCGCGCTTGCGGCAACCCATCTTGCCCGCCCGAATGCAAGCACAATGGCAATTTGCGGCTGCGGCGGACAGGCGATTGCACAAGCAGAAGCCATTGCCGCCGTTCTCCCGATCCGACGAGCCTTTGCTTGGGATAGGGACTCATCCAAAGCAGAATGCTTTGCCGAAGCCATAAGCGACCGGCTGGGCATTGCATTTGAGGCGGTTCGCGAACTGGGAGCTGCCACCCTTAGTGCCGATGTGATCGTGACATGCACGACCGCGCAGACGCCTTTCCTGACCAAAGACCATGTGTCACCGGGCAGCTTCATTGCCGCTGTAGGCGCCGACAATCCTGACAAAAATGAGATTGCACCTTCGTTGATGGCGTGTGCGACAGTGGTTGTCGACGTGCTCGATCAATGCTTGTCGATGGGCGATCTCCGCCATGCCGTGGCAGCGGGCGTGATGACCGCCGGGGATGTTCACTGTGACTTGGGTGATCTTGTATCGGGCTTGGCGAACGGTCGTGTTCGGCAGGATGACATCTTCGTCTTTGATTCTACCGGGACCGCGATACAGGATGTCACAAGCGCGCTGATCGCCTATGAGCGGGCTAGGTTGGCAGGTTTGGGCGAGCGGTTCAGTTTTGCATAGCGCGAACAGGTGGGGTGGCAGCCAGCTCGAAATTTTTCGGTGGCACTCTCGGCGGAGTAATTCCTAGTCAACGCCCTGTTTCCAACGCAGTTCAAAATCGTTACCGCCACTGCATCATCCAGCCAGAGCAGGGGCCATACATGCATTTTGACGACGTTATACTGGGTCGCCGCTCTATCCGCGGTTACAAGCCCGACCCCGTACCCAAGGCACTGATCGAGGAAATTATCGGTTTGGCGATGCGCGCACCTTCGTCGATGAATACCCAGCCGTGGAATTTTTATATCATCACTGGCGAACCACTGGACCGCATCCGCGCCGGCAACACCGAACGGATGGTGGCTGGCGTGCCGCAATCGCGTGAGTTTCGTACGGGGCAAGCCTTTGCTGGCCCGCACCGCGACAGGCAGATAGGCGTTGCCAAGCAACTTTTTTCGGCGATGGGAATCGAACGCGATGATAAGGAGATGCGTCAGGACTGGGTGCTGCGCGGCTTTCGTCAATTCGACGCGCCGGTATGCGTGATCGTGACCTATGACCGTGTGCTTGACGGCAGCGACGATACACCTTTCGATTGCGGGGCTGTGGCGACCGCCCTCGTCAATGCCGCTTGGTCACGCGGACTGGGCGCCGTTATTAACAGCCAGGGGATCATGCAATCCCCGGTCGTTCGCGAACATGCCGGCATTGCCGACGATCAGGTCATCATGAAAAGCATCGCGCTGGGCTGGCCGGACGAAAGCTTTCCCGCCAATGCCGTGGTATCCGAGCGCAAGCCAGTTCATGAAGCTGCCGTATTTGTCGGTTTCCCGGATTAAGATCGCGCCCCAGTCGTCCTTAGCTTTCGCGCAGTTTGACCGAAATGAAGGCCGCTGGAAGTTCGCGCCGCTTGACTTGCAGCAGCACACTTGCCCGACCGGCTTTTTTCGCGGCCACGGCGGCATCAGCCACTTCGGCCGGGGTTGAGATCGGGCGCTGGTTGATCGACATGATCAAATCACCGCGCCTCAAGCCTTTGGAGGCGGCGTCACTGGCAGGATCAACGCCGCCAATGACCGCGCCTTTGGTGCCCAGTTCAAGGCCAAGATCGCGGGCAATATCCGGCGTCAACGCGACAAGCGCCAGACCGAGCGATTCTTTTGAAGCGTCCTCATTGGATTGGCGGCTATCACGCTGAAGACCCGGAGACCCACCGATACGGCTGGCCAGCGCCTCTTCAGTCGGCCGTTCGCCAATAACCGCAGTCAGGGCGACGCGTTTGCCTTCCCGGATCACTTCCAACGGGACGCGCGAACCCGATGGCAGGTTGGACACGATGAACGACAATGTTTCGTCGGGCGTGATATCACGGTTGTTGATTTTGACGATAACATCGCCCGGCTTGATTCCCGCTTTTTCTGCCGCCTGTCCCGGTTCAACCGACGCCACCAATTCGCCGCGCCGCTTTTCCAGACCAAGCGAGTCCGCCGTTTCTTCATCAAGCGCCTGAAAACGAATGCCGAGATAGCCGCGCTTCACTTTCGCACCCGATTTCAATGCCTGAATGATCGGTATTGCTTGTTCCGCCGGAATAGCAAAATTGATCCCCACATTGCCGCCGGTGAGCGAGATCAGGCGGTTATTGATCCCGATCACATTGCCCTGAAGATCGAACAACGGGCCGCCGCTATTGCCCTGATTGATAGCGGTATCCGTCTGGATGAAGCGATCATAAGCGCCGCCCTGCCCGGTATTGCGTTGGAGCGCAGAAACTATGCCTGCTGTAACCGTGCTGCCAAGACCGTAAGGATTGCCGATGGCAACGACCCAGTCACCAACCCGTGCTTTTTGCGAATCGCCAAAGGCAACATAGGGCATGTTGGTTGCGTCGATTTTCAACAGCGCCAGATCGGATGCAACGTCGCGGCCAATGATCGTAGCTTTATATTCTTTCCTGTCAGGCATCGTCACGATGATCGAATTGACGACAGTATTATCTGGCCCGCCGACGATCACATGGTTGTTCGTCACGATATAGCCGTCGGCCGAGATCAAAAAGCCCGATCCGCCACCGCCTTGTTCTTCAACGACGGGGCGCTGGTTTCCAGAAAATGGATCGACAAGCGTGCCGACCTGCACTTTTTGGCGGGTTGAAATGTTAACAACAGCCGGTTGCAAGCGCGCAGCCAGATCAGCAAAACTCATCGGTGCGCCGGGGCGCGGGGCCGACGCCAGCATAGCCCCAGGCTCATTCTGGGGGGCTTGGGCGGTGCTTGGTGATTGCAGCGCAAGGGTGGCCGCCGTGCCACCCATCAACATTAGTCCGGTAATTGCATAAGCATAACGCACAGGGTTTTTCCTTCTCAAGAATTAAGGCGCATAAAGAACCATCCCACAGTCATCCTGCTTTGGCGGGCCTTAACGCACATTGAACAAAGCCCGTAAATTCCTTCGGTCATGGCCGACCGCGAAATTCCCGCAGATAATCATTCCCCGGAGACATGATGATGTTGGTCGATCCTTCCGGTTTTGAACCATCGGTGCCGAACGTATGCTTATAAGACTGCATGGCGCGGTAGAAATCATAGAATTGCGGGTCTTTGCCAAAGCTTGCGGCATAGGTTTTGGATGCTTCCGCGTCAGCACTGGCGCGAATGATCTGCGACTGTTTCCACGCTTCGGCCCGTTTGGTCGCCGCTTCCTGACGCCGGGCGGTCCGCATCCGTTCAAACGCCGATTCAAGCGGCGTGCCCTTGGGCAAATCTGCCCGTTTGATCCGCACATCGATCACCTCGGCGCCGTATTGTCGCGCGGCCCGGTTCAACCCGGTCTGGATGTTTTTCATCACGACGCCGCGTTCAGGCGTCAACAGGGCAGCAAAGGTCTGCTTGCCCAATTCGTTGCGCAAGGCCGACCCAAGCAAAGGTTTCAACGCTTCATTAAGCCGTTCTTCGGTGCGCGCCGTTTTATACATCCGCAGCGGATCAATGATCCGGTAGCGGGCATAAGCGTCAACCTGCAACCGTAGCTGATCGGTTGAAAGAACCTCTTGTTCTTCCATATCAATCGATTGGACGCGCTTGTCGATCCATTCAATATGTTCGACAAACGGAATACGGACCGTAAAGCCCGCGCCGGTGCTGCCAAACGGGACGCCGGATTTATAGGCGTTGATGATCCGCACGGGCTGGCCGCCGAATTGAACTACGATGCCCTGACGGGTTTCTGGAACGAAGGAAATGGTTGCCGACAGCAACGCCAGCGCGGCGAGCGCCAGAAAACCGAGCCCGAACGGATTGCGGATAAGGCGGTCGATCATTGGCTGCCTCCCGGTGTGGTGGGCAATCGGCGGCGCATTTCCTGCAAAGGCAAATAGGGCGTAACACCGGGTGCCTCGACGATGGTCTTATCCACCTTCGACAAAACTTCCTCCATCGTTTCATAATACATGCGTCGGCGAGTGACGCCCGGGGCAAGGCGATATTGTTCATATACCCGGTCAAATGCGCCCGCTTCACCCAGAGCCCGCTGGGTCACTTGCTGGGCATAGGTGTTTGCTTGGTTGATCGTTGACTGCGCCTCTTGCTGGGCCGCCGAGACGTCTTTGAACGCTTCATTGACCTCGGCTGGCGGGTCAGCGCGCTTGATGGCAACGCCTTCGATCCGGACGCCGGAGCGATAGCCAATCAAAATAGCGCGCATCCGCCGTTCGACATCCGATTCGACCTGCGCACGTTGCGCACCAATTGCCCCGATCAACGACACATTGGAAATTGCCGCCCGCATCGCGCTTTCAGCAACTTCCTTAATCGTGCTTTCTGGGTCAACAAGTTGGAATCGGAACAGTTCGGGATCAGCAATGCTCCACCGCACCGAATAATCAAGGTCAACAATGTTCTGATCGCCGGTCAGAACGAAATTGGCACCCGCCGAATCCGACTGTGGGATATCAATTGTCCGGATTTCGGCAACATTCAATTTGGTCACCGATTCGAGCGGCGACGGCAACGTCAGGCCGATGCCCGAACCCAAGGTGCGGGCATAGGCCCCAAAACGGGTGACAACGGCGCGTTCCTGCGGCCCGACGCTATGAATGCTGGTAAAGAGAATCCATAATATCAGAAATCCCAGCACGCCAAAGCGGATCATCGGCCAGGGATTGCCCCCACCGGTGCCGCCAAAGCCGCCACCGCCTGATCCGCCCAACCGGTCACGCAGGCGGGCCGCCAATTGGTCCATGGCAGACGGGCCAGACTGACCCTTAGATTTGCCGCTGCCGGGCGGTTGGTTCCACGGATTGCGCGGGCCGCCCGAATCGCCGCCGCCGCCGCGCCCGCCCCAAGGCCCACCATTTTCGTTCAACAGCGCACCTGCCCGCGCCAACCAGCCTGTTTTCTCATTCATACTTCCCTTTATAGGTAGGCTTTTTACGAAAAACAGTGGCAGTCGATAAATCTCTGCGTAAAGCACCGGCATGACAGATGTTCAATCGATTAGTGCGGCGCTGGAAACCATCAGCGATCCTCTCGGCAAGGGCGGTCTCGTTTCTGCAAAGCGGGTTGCCACGCCGCGATTTAACGCGGGAAAAATAAGCCTGATACTCGACGTAACCGGCCTGACTACTGGGCAGCGGGACGCGCTTGACCGGGCTGTCCATCAGGTGCTTGAACAGGTTGAAGGCGTTAACGAAATCCGCGTTGCGATGACCAGCGAGAAAGTGGGACGACGGATTATTGCGGTTGCCAGCGGCAAAGGCGGCGTCGGCAAATCGACGGTCTCGGTTAATCTGGCAATCGCGCTGCACCGGATCGGGTTCAAGGTCGGCCTTGTGGATGCCGATATCTACGGACCATCGCAACCACGTTTGACCGCGACCGAAGACAAACGCCCGATGGCGGAGGGCCAGAAACTGATCCCGGTTCAAACCGCTTTCGGCATTCCCCTGTTATCGATGGGCCATCTGGTCAAAGCCGGACAGGCCATCGCTTGGCGCGGGCCGATGGCAGGCAATGCCCTTGGCCAATTGATCGATGCCGACTGGGCGGACACCGAGATTCTTATCGTCGATATGCCCCCCGGGACGGGTGATGTGCAATTGTCGATGGTGCAAAAGCATAAACCGGCCGGAGCAGTGATCGTATCAACACCGCAGGATTTGGCGCTGATCGATGCAACGCGGGCGATTGATCTGTTTGCGACGGCGGGGGTGCCAATCATCGGACTGGTTGAGAATATGGCGGGCTATGTCTGCCCCCATTGTGGGGAGATATCCGATCCTTTTGGCATGGGCGGTGCCGAGGCCGCAGCAGCGCAGGCAGGCCATGCCTTTCTTGGCCGTATTCCGCTCCATATCGATATCCGCGTCGCATCGGATGCAGGCACCCCGCCTGCCGCAGGTGACGGACCACAAGGCGATGCATTCAAACGGATTGCGGCCAAGCTTTCCACATGGCTGAATAATCAGAAAGGGCTTCAAGCGCCTTAACGAATTGCGGCCATGCCCGCCCGTTCGGCAAGCCGGGCGACCGCCTCGGCATGGAACCCGGCGCTGGCCGCCAGCACACCAAACGCCTCACCCTTGGTTGAATTATACCGCAGTGGATTGCCGTGGGCGTCGGTGACCAGCGCGCCTGCCTCCTGCGTGATTAGGGCGGCAGCCGCGATATCCCATTCATTGCCCCAGCGCAGCGCCGCAACAAGATCGGCCTCATCCGCCGCGATCATGGCGATCCGGAGCGCGATGGAATTGGGCTTATCTACGACCACCAGATCAGAATCGACGCGCGGCAGGACGTCGGCTGGAACGCGGGCTCCCGACAATGTCGTGCGCGTGCTCGCGGTTAACCGGGCCTGATTGCGATGTGCGCCGTAGCCAAGAGACGCAGACCAATGTTCGCCGCGTGCCGGGGCATCAAGCACCGCCAACGTCGCCCGACCGCCTTCAACCAGCGCAATCGAAACCGACCAGCCCGGCCGACCGCGCACATAATCCCGCGTTCCGTCGATCGGGTCGACGACCCAGACATGCGACCGCATCAGGCGTTCGGCATCATCGGCCGTTTCTTCGGACAGCCACCCGGCCTCCGGATCAAGCTTGAACAAAGCGTCCTTCAAAAAATGGTCAACCGCAATGTCGACATCGCTGACCGGATTGCCGGGCGATTTTTCCCACTGGTCAAAGACGCCGCGAAAGCTGGCCATCGCCATCGCCCCGGCCTCACGCGCAATCGCGCTCACCGCTGCAAGCCTTGGATCAGTCACCGGCCAGCATCATCCCGTCAACCCGCAGGGTCGGCGCGTTCGTCGCATATTTGAAGCTTAAATCATTCGCCGGAACAAGGGCAGCAAACATGGATTTCAGATTGCCCGCGATTGTTACCTCGGCAACTGGTTCGCAAATCACGCCACCCCGAATGACAAATCCGGATGCGCCCCGGCTATAGTCGCCGGTCAACCCGTTGACGCCCATGCCGATCAGTTCGTTGACATAAATGCCTTCGCCAATGTCTGCCATCAGGTCAAAAGGGGATATCGCACCATTTTCCATATGAAGGTTGCTCACGCCTGCCCCAGGTGCGCCACTTGATCCGCGCTGCGCATGGCCGGTTGGTGCCAGCCCCAACTGCCGCGCGGACGCCGAATCCATCAACCAGCTGGTGAGAACGCCCTTATCAATGATTGCTGTCGGCGCGGTCGCAAGGCCTTCACCATCAAAGGGGCGGGAGCGCAGACCGCGCCGGCGGTGCGGATCATCAAGGATGGTAACGCCGCTTGCAAAGAGTGCAGTGCCCAGAGCGTCGAGCAGGAAACTGGTTTTGCGCGCGATGCTGCCACCGGTGATCGCGCCGATCAGATGGCCGATCAGGCTGCTGCCAACACGCGAGTCAAAGATCACTGGCATCGGCCCGCTTTTCAGCTTGATCGGATTGAGCCGGGCAACCGCGCGCGCGCCTGCTTCACCGCCAACGGCGCTGGCAGCCTCCAAATCCTGCAAATGCCGGACGCTTGAATAGGCATAATCGCGCTGCATATCGCCGCCCGTCCCGGCAAGCACACTGGCGGAAACCCCGTGGCTTGACCCCGAATAGCCTGCCGCAAAACCGTGGCTGGTGGCAAGAGCCATGACCGCACGCCCGGCACTTGCGCTGCCGCCTTCGCTGTTGGTGACGCCGGTGACTGCACGCGCCGCGTCCTCCGCCTCGGTCGCACGTTCGCGCAAATCCTGTGGGGAAACGTCCTGATCATCGTCAATGTCCAGATCGCGGAGTGCGTCACGCATCAGCAGGTCTTTTGGAGCGAGGCCAGCAAAGGGATCCTCAGGTGCTTCCCGCGCCATCGCAACCGCACGGTCCGCCAGCGTATCAAGCGCGCCGGTTGACAGGTCCGAAGAGGATACACTTGCCGACCGCTTACCGACAAAAACCCGCAGGCCAATGTCCTCACCTTCTGAACGCTGGACATCTTCCAACAGGCCAAGGCGGATTTGAACGTCGGTCGACGCATTGGCGACATAGACGGCGTCGGCGGCGTCGGCCCCGGCCTTTACGGCGCGCGCGATCAGATCAGCAGCGCGGTCCTTGGCTTGTTCACTGGTCAACATGGCTTGCGCATAGGCAGGACCAAGCGCCGCGTCAAAACATCAAGCGGATGACCCAACCACAATGCAGGCCAATGCCATCAGAAGCCCCGCAAAACGGTTCGATCTGAATTTGTCCAGCGCATCATCCCCGTCATCGGCCTTGAGGGTCAAAACCTGCCATCCAAGGTGCAAGGCAACCGGAAGCAAAGGGACAATCGCCAGATTTTGGGGCCGGACCAAGTATATTGCGATGGCCCAGAATATCAGCGCCGCCGCGTAGAACAAACCGGTCCCGCGTTTCACATACGGCCCCATACGCAAAGCAGACGAACGAACGCCAACCAGAGCATCATCCTCGCGGTCTTGCAGGGCATAGATCGTATCATAACCGATGACCCAGCACAGGGTTCCCGCGTAGAGGAACAACAAGACTAGGCCGATTTCGCCCGTAACGGCCACCCAGCCGACAAGCGCACCCCACGAAAAGACCAATCCCAGCCATGCCTGCGGCCACCATGTTATACGCTTCATATAAGGATAGACGGCAACCAGAACTACGCTTGCAACAGCGATCAATTGAGCGGGAACCGGCAATTGAATGAGGACAACCAACCCGACCAAGCACAGACAGGTAACCCATATCCATGCGGCTTTGACCGAAACAGCCCCGCTGGCCAACGGCCGCATCCGCGTTCGGGCGACAAGCCGATCAAGGTCACGGTCGACAATATCGTTATAAACGCACCCCGCGCCTCGCATGGCGATGGCCCCGGCCGCGAACCACAAGATCAGGTGCCCATGATCCGCTACGCCCCCGGCAAGCCCCAATCCCCAAACACACGGCCAGAACAATAGCCACCAGCCAATAGGCCTGTCAAAACGGGCCAGCAGTGCATAGGGCCGAGCAAAGGGGGGAAGGAAGCGGATCACGCCCGAGCGTTCAGTATCGGGCATCATTGCCGTTTTATCTTGCCCGCCTTCCATGGTAGCACCTCTTATGACCGCAACGCCCGCTTGGCCACCCGATAGTACACCCCGCCTGTTCATCGACGGGCTTTTGTCCGAAGGGTTGGAGGTCCGTATTGACGACGGGCAGGCGCATTACCTGTTGTCTGTCATGCGGATCAAAGTCGGCGCACCAATCAAATTATTTGATGGCCAAACAGGCGAATGGCTTGCCGAAGCAACCGTGCTTGGTCGACGCGACCTGATTCTGACGATTGCCGGAAAGTTACGCGACTGTGAAACCGTGCCAGACCTCTGGTTGCTCGCCGCGCCAATCAAAAAAGCCCGGATTGACTGGATCGCTGAAAAAGCCTGCGAATTGGGGGTCGCGCGCTATCAACCGGTGATGACGCACCGAACGAATATCGAAAGGCTAAATCTCGACCGTCTTCGGTCACACATGATCGAAGCCGCCGAACAATGCGGACGCACGACATTGCCGACGCTTGGCGAACCGATAAAGCTAGTTGCGCTGCTTGCTTCATTTGAAGCGGGACGCCGTCTGTTTTTCGCCGATGAAACGGGGGGCGTGCCGATGCTGGATGCCGTCACTGCCAATCCCGGCCCGGCGGCGATCCTGATCGGACCCGAAGGCGGCTTTGATACAGCAGAGCGGGCGGCGATAATGGCTTTGCCACATGCTATCGGCGTGTCGCTCGGCCAACGGATCCTGCGCGCAGAAACGGCAGCCCTTGCCGCCATCACGATCTGGATGGCAGCGACCGGCACCCCGGATTGAAACCCATCGCGGTTAACTCACGGGCACCGGAAATTTACCAATAGTTAGACCATTTTGCTTAGAAGCCAGATGGTGTGTTGCAACATTTTGACCGGATAATGACTCTGAACCCGACAACCCAAAGTATGAAAGCGATTTGGTGGACGCTTTGCGCTGTGATTGCCGCGTTTTGCGGTTCGACGCCCGCCTTTGCGCAGACCTATACGTATAGCAACACCACCACCGGCACGATCAGCAACACAGCGTCAACCTGTGCGGCACCGCTTGTCCGCACATTTACGGTTTCGACCAGCTATACCGTTGAAGACGTCAATATCGGCACCCTCATTTCCCACACGAGGCGAGGTGATATCCGGATTACATTGCGGTCGCCATCGGGCACCACCGTCCGCGTTTTCAACCGCACCGGCGGCAATGCCGATCATATCAACGCGGATTTTAATGATGAAGGAACAACGACGATTGCGGCCTATACCGCCAATGACAGCCTGACCCCAACGCCGCCGCCTTACCAACGGGATGTCATACCGGCCAATACGCTAAGCACATTTAACGGGGAAGCGGCTCTGGGGACATGGCAAGTTGAAATTTGCGACAATGCCGCGTCAAATGACGGCACCTTCATGCGCGCCGATCTGACCATTACCGCAGTCGACACCAATTACGCCGACTTGTCCTTGGCCAAATCGGTCAGCAACGCCGCGCCAGCCTTTGGCGCTTCGATCAGCTATACGCTGACGCTGGCCAATGCTGCGGTGTCAGGCCTGACTGCGACCGGCGTCACTGTTTTGGACACGCTACCGACGGGCGTGGTGTTCGTGAATTACACTGGCACCGGTAGCTATAATGCTACGACGGGTGTCTGGTCTGCGGGCAGTATCGCGCCCGGCGCGTCGGTGCAGATCGTGATCAACGTCACCGTCAACGCGACATCGGGCGCGACGGTGGACAATGTTGCAGAAATCAGTGCATCGTCAGAAACCGATCCAAACAGCACGCCGGGCAATAGTTCGACGACCGAGGATGATGACGCATCTGTCAGTTTTACCGTATCGGGCACGCGCGTCGCGGGAACAGCGCCAACGCTCGTGTGTCCAATCGGCAGCACATTGTTCAATTGGAATGATTACAGCTGGACTGCAGGAACACTCAACAACAGCTACACAGAGACAGGGATAGGGTCGATCAACTTTGCGCTGAGCACCGATAACGCGTTTGTGACCGGGTCACCCACGATCAATGCCAATCTGACCGGGGGCAACGCTGCGACCGAAACATCCTTGTTCCAGAATCTCAACAACACAACAAACACCCAGCAGGCGACAACAGTCATCACCTTGCCAACCCCTGTATCAGGGTTGCAATTCCGGGTATTTGACATTGATTACAGCGCAACATCATTCGCCGATAAATTGACTGTCACCGGCACTTATAACGGCAGTGCTGTAACGCCGACGTTGACCAACGGCATATCGAACTATGTGGTTGGCAATATCGCCATCGGCGATACGGGTTCTTCGGACACATCGGCCGATGGCACCGTTGTCGTCACATTTTCCGCGCCTGTTGATACGGTGACCATAAAATACGGCAATCACACCACCGCCCCGGCCAACCCAGGCAACCAATGGGCGTCGATCCATGATATTACACTTTGCAATCCGCAGGCCATATTGACGGCCACAAAGGTCAGTTCGGTGATCGCAGACGGGGTCAATGCAAGCGATTTCAAGATGATACCGGGCGCGACAGTGCGGTATTGCCTGTTGGTCAGTAACGCCGGGCCTTCCAACGCCACTGCTGTCACGATGAGCGATACCGTGCCAACCAACCTGACCTATATCGCCGGATCAATGGTCAGCGCGACCAGTTGTTCAGCATCAACCACCGCCGAAGACGATAATGCGACAGGGGCGGACGAAAGCGATCCGTTCGGTGCATCGTTTGCCGGCGTAATACTTTCTGCCACTGCCGCGACACTGACCAGTAGTGGTAGTTTTGCGATCTTGTTCAACGCGACAATCAACTGACACCCAGTATAGCGTTTTCATTCGCTACTGACTGCCCTAAGGTGGGCCGATGAGCACCCGAACCACGTCCGACAAGCCCGATCCCTTTATCGAATCCAAGGCGGATTTGATTGCTGTTTTTGCACAAGGTGAAAAACCGCGTGAACGGTGGCGGATTGGCACCGAACACGAGAAATTCGTCTACCGGACAAGCGATCACCGTGCGCCTTCCTACGACGAGCCAGGTGGTATCCGCGATCTGCTGATGGGACTGACCCGATACGGCTGGGAACCGATTTACGAGGGCGATCATGTGATCGCGCTTGGCGGGCCGGACGGCAACGTCAGCCTGGAACCGGCCGGGCAACTTGAACTGTCGGGCGCGCCGCTCGAAAATCTGCATCAGACCTGCGCTGAAACCGGCCGCCATCTAAAACAGGTTAAGGAGGTTGGCGCGGAATTGGGACTTGGCTTCCTCGGGCTTGGCATGTGGCCAGACAAGACCCGCGCGGAATTACCGATCATGCCCAAGGGCCGCTATGCCATCATGCTGCGCCATATGCCGCGCGTTGGCACGATGGGCCTTGATATGATGCTGCGGACCTGCACAATCCAGACCAACCTCGATTATGCATCCGAAGCGGACATGATCAAAAAATTCCGGGTGTCGCTCGCCTTGCAGCCCTTTGGCACGGCGCTTTTTGCCAATTCACCGTTCACCGAAGGGCGGGCTAACGGCTATCTGTCGTATCGCAGCCATATCTGGACCGACACGGACCCGCACCGCACCGGCATGTTGCCATTCGTCTTTGAAGATGGATTTGGGTATGAGCGATACGCAGATTATATGCTCAACGTGCCGATGTATTTCGTCTACCGCGACGGTAAATATATCGATGCGGCCGGCCTTGATTTCAAAGATTTTCTCAGCGGCAACCTTTCCGCCTATCCGGGGCAGAAGCCGACGATAAGCGATTGGAATGATCATCTGTCGACGGCCTTTCCCGAGGTTCGCTTGAAGAGTTTTCTTGAAATGCGGGGATCAGACGGCGGACCTTGGAACCGCATTTGTGCGCTTCCTGCACTCTGGGTCGGCTTGCTCTACGATCAAGGCGCGCTAGATGCGGCGTGGGATCTGGTGAAGGGGTGGAGCATTGAAGACCAGCTTCGCCTGCGCGCGCAAGTGCCAAAAGAAGGCTTGTGCACCAAAACCCCCGATGGCCGGACATTGCAAGAACTAGGCAAACAGATATTGGATATCGCCACCGCAGGCCTGTCTGCGCGTGGCCAAGTCAATTCAATGGGCGACAATGAAACCGGATTCCTCAATCCGCTCCGCCAGATTGTCGATTCGGGCCTGTCGCCCGCACATCAGTTGCTGAACAAATATGACGGCGAATGGGCCGGAAACTTGTCTCGGGTCTATGACGAGATGAGCTTCTGATTTGGCTGGGGCCGGAGCGGCTATTCGGCGGCAACCACGTGCGGTTTGGCGGCACCAACCCCGGATAGTTTTGCCAGAAAACGGGTGATGATCCCGTGGTCACGCATCCACTGGGCATAGGCCTGATAGGCGGGGTCAGTGCCAAGATGTTTTTCTTCGGTGCGCGCCCGCCAGTAATAGACTGCACTGACGGCCGCCAAAGTTGCAGTATTGCGCACTATATCTGTCAGGCTGTTTGTCGTTGCCAGAAACGGCAATGTCGATAGCCACCAGAAAGCATTTTTTGAAAGATAGGCCGGATGTTTGGTCCACGCATAGGGGCCATGCGTCAATATGCCCCGGTGTGTCAGGTTGGAAAAACGCAAC
>JANNWX010000238.1:0-2462 GCA_031409315.1 Sphingomonadales bacterium
GCTGGCAATCGCAAATGCGGATTAGCGCCGCCCATGCTGCGGGCAGGCTGGATGCCGAAATTGTCCCGATCACGGTCACGAAGAAAATTAAGGACAAAGACGGCGCGGTCACCAGCGAAGAACAAGTGACGCTCAGTCGCGATGAAGGCATGCGACCTGAAACGACACTCGACGGGCTGTCGACCCTAAAAACGGTCAAGGAAGGCGGGACAATAACCGCAGGCAATGCCAGCCAATTATCCGACGGGGCAAGCGTGTGCGTCGTGATGGGGGCCGATGAAGCGGCAGCGCGTGGGCTGATGCCGATGGGTATTTTCCGGGGCTTTGCTGTGGCTGGCTGTGCGCCAGATGAAATGGGAATCGGTCCGGTTTTTGCCGTGCCAAAATTACTGGAACGTCACGGGTTGCGCACCAGCGATATCGACCTTTGGGAACTGAACGAGGCTTTTGCAGTTCAAGTGCTTTATTGCCGCGACCGTTTGGGAATCGACAATGACAGATTGAACGTCGACGGCGGGGCCATTGCAATTGGACATCCGTTCGGGATGAGTGGATCGCGCTTAACAGGTCATGCCTTGATCGAAGGAAAAAGACGCGGCGCTAAGCTGGTTGTAGTCACGATGTGCGTTGGCGGCGGCATGGGAGCGGCTGGGCTATTCGAGGTTGTTTATCAAGGCGTTCACCCGATTGCCCTGGTTGTATAATATTACTCTATTGACTTTTTATATAATAACACGCCATCTTATCCCAAAGGAGCGACGAGATGGATTTGGGTTTGGCGGGTAAGAAAGTTTTGATCACGGGCGCAAGTCGGGGGATCGGGCTGTCGATTGCAAAGACATTTGTAGCCGAAGGTGCCAAAGTTGCAATTTGCGCGCGGGGGCAGGAGACGCTTGACGCTGCTCTTCTTGCATTGGGGACCAATGCCTCTGGCCAGGCGCTTGATGTGCGTGACGGCGACGCTTTTGGGGCGTGGATTGCGCAATCGGCGCTAGCGATGGGCGGCATTGATATCGTGGTCAGCAATGTTTCAACGCGGGTTGATCCGGCAAGCCCGACTTGGTGGCGCGATACGTTTGAAGCGGATCTGATGCAGCATGTGCAATTAAAGGCGCTAACGCTGCCCTATCTACAAAAGGGGAATGAGGCGGCGATGGTGTTCATCACGTCGATTGCTTCGGTTATGACCACGTTGCCACCGTATGAGGAAGCTTATGGCGCGATGAAGGCTGGTCTTGTCAACCTTGTCGGGCAATGGGCGGGGATGCATGCAAAACAAGGAATCCGCGTTAATGCGGTGTCGCCTGGGCCGATCGATTTTCCCGGTGGCTGGTGGGACAAGGTGAAGCAGAGCAACCCAGCCTCTTACGAAAGAGCGGCGCAATTTGCGGCCCTTGGCCGTTTGGGCAAGCCCGATGAAGTGGCAAATGTCGTTACGTTTCTGGCCAGCCCTCGCGCCGGATTTATGACCGGTGCTAACGTTCGCGTTGATGGCGGGTTGGTCAAGACCGCTAATTTCTGATCGTTACGCGCGGTCTTCGCCAAGTCTCCAGCCGTTGAATTCTGCACGGTTGCCAAGGGCGAAACGGTTTACGCCAAGCGCCGCCACTATCGACGTGAACAGGGTAAGGACCATCACGTCGATGTAATGCAGCCAAACCGGCAAGACGCCCATTGGCTGGATGACGAAGGTGAAGATTCCGTAGAATGCCACGCCCCACATCACGCCAAATATCGCAGAAGATGCACTAACCCCGCGAAATAGCAGCCCGACGACGAATGCAGACAGGATCGGCATCGACAACAGGCCATTCAATTGTTGCAACAGGTTGATGATGCTTTTCGCGTTCTGGAACATGGGAACAAGGGCAATGGAGGTAAATGTCAATATGACTGAAACCGTGGCAGCCAGTTTCCAATGGTCTTTGACGGGCGCAACAAATTGATCATGAAAATCAATCGAATAGAGTGCGACCGTGCTATTCAGAACGGCGCTTGTATGGGCGATAACTGCGGCTGCCATCATTGCGGCAAAGGCACCCGACATCCAGCCGGGAAGCACTTGCCCGACCAGCCGACCGTAAGCCGCGTCGCCGACGCTGCCGAACAATTTATAGGCGACAACGCCGGGCACAACGACAATCACCGGGATGATGAGGATGCGGACGATTGCCGCCGCCATCACGCCTTTTTGGGCTTCACGCACTGTTGGCGCGGTCATCGCCTTTTGCGTGATATTCTGGTTGGTCGACCAGTAGAATATCTGGATGAAGACCATGCCGGTGAACAACGTATGGATAGGAATCGGCGAGCTAATGCTGCCGATCATCGAAAGCCGTTCGGGCGGCATGCCGGTGACAATGTCAAAATCGACAGCGGCCAACGCCAGAATAACCACGAGCAGGGCAATCGCCAGCACGCCGATCCCCGAATAGGTATCCATGACCGCAACCGCCCGCAAC
>JANNWX010000239.1:0-4808 GCA_031409315.1 Sphingomonadales bacterium
TGTCGTGCGCGCGCTCGACATCGAATCCGCGCGTACGGAAGACATCAAAGTGCGCACCACCCCCCACTATCACAACGCACGCAAACAATCCCACAAACGTGGCAAACTACCAGATGAGGTTGCGGCGCACGACCCGGCCCACCAAACCTTCGGGGCCGATAACCGGCATCCCCGATTTCACACCATCGGGCCAGCCAGCGTCAAGCGTGGCATAACGCCGCGACAAGGCGCCGGTTGAACTGACCAATCTCGCATTGGCGACCGGCGCGCCTAGCCGCTCGTTCAAGACCAACAACCGCTTTAGTCGCGCATTTTCCAGCTTGGCCTGTTCGGCATCGAACAATTTGGCGCGTGCTTTTGCCAGATCGGCTTCGAGCGCACGGTTCTTGGAACCTGCGTCGATATAGGCGCCGATGCTTTCGCCTACGCTGCCCATGCTCCCCAAAGCAGAACGGAACGCGCTCGATATCGGTGAGACGATATCGGAGGCGCGCTGTTGAATGGCGGCATGGCCTTCGGGATCGAGCCGCGCGGTGACGAGCAGCAAAAGCCCCGCTAGCAGACCGGTCACGGCGATCACATAGGTCGAGAACAACCCATATTGCGCGCGCCGTGAAAAGCCGGGACGCCGGGGTGATGGCGGCGGCGCCATGGCGTCAGCGCCGCCGTCAGGCGGTCAGCAGCACGCCACGGAAGATCGGATCTTCCAGCGCGCGGCCAGTGCCCAGCGCAACGCAGGTCAAAGGATCGTCGGCAACTGTCACCGGCAGGCCGGTTTCATCGCGCAACACTTCATCCAGACCCACAAGCAACGCGCCGCCGCCGGTCAGGACAATCCCCTGATCAACAATATCGGCCGCCAATTCGGGAGCAGTGTTTTCAAGCGCGATCCGCACACCTTCTACAATTGTGCCCACCGGTTCTGACAACGCCTCGGCAATCTGCCCCTGATTGATCGAGATTTCCTTGGGAACCCCGTTCACAAGATCACGGCCCTTGATGTGGATGGTCTTGCCGATGCCGTCGGCGGGCGCGCGGGCAACGCCAACTTCTTTCTTGATGCGTTCGGCCGTTGCTTCACCGATCAGCAGATTGTGGTTGCGGCGGACATAGGACACGATGGCTTCATCCATCTTGTCGCCGCCAACGCGCACCGACGTGGTGTAGGCAAGACCGCGCAGCGAAAGCACGGCAACTTCGGTCGTGCCGCCGCCAATATCGACAACCATCGAACCAACCGGCTCCGTCACCGGCATGTCAGCGCCGATGGCAGCCGCCATTGGTTCAAGGATCAGCGAAACTTGGCTTGCCCCGGCGTTGGAGGCCGCATCACGAATGGCGCGACGTTCAACCGAGGTCGAACCCGACGGCACGCAAATGACGATTTCGGGAAAACGCAGGAAATTGCGCTGACCGTGCACTTTGTGGATGAAATGCTTGATCATCGCTTCGGCGACTTCGATGTCGGCGATCACGCCGTCACGCAAGGGGCGAATCGCCTCGATATTACCCGGCGTTTTGCCCATCATCAGCTTGGCATCCTCGCCAACTGCTTTGACTTTTTTTACGCCGTTGATTGTTTCGATGGCCACAACCGAGGGTTCATTGAGAACGATACCGCGACCGCGCACATAAACGATCGTATTGGCCGTGCCGAGATCAATGGCCATATCCTGTGACATCATCCGGAAAAAACGCGAAAACCACATATATTATCGTCCTGAAACCTGCTGGTTGCCGATCTGGCAACACCGATATACCCCTGATTCTGCGTCTGATAGCACGGACACAGAAATGTGTCCGAATCTTTACGCTATCGGGTCGCAGGATGCCGCCGCTTGGTCTAAGGCATTGACCATGTCAATACGCCGCCTGCCCGAACATCTCGTCAATCGCATCGCTGCTGGTGAAGTGGTCGAAAGGCCCGCCAGCGCGTTGAAGGAATTGATTGAAAACGCAATCGATGCAGGCGCAAGCCAGATCAACGTCCGGCTTGGCGACGGGGGCACCAATCTGGTCGAAGTGACTGATGATGGCTGCGGCATGACGCCTGCTGATATGGCGCTGGCGCTGGAACGGCATGCGACGTCGAAATTGCCGGATGAAGCGATTGAAAATGTAACAACGATGGGCTTTCGCGGGGAAGCCTTACCGAGCATCGCCAGCGTCGCCTTGCTTACACTTGAAAGTCGAGTCCTGGGGGACGACGGCTGGTCGCGGATCGTTGATAATGGCGCGCTTTTGGGGGAGGGGCCCGCTGCATTGCCGCCGGGAACACGGGTGCGGGTTGAAAACCTGTTTGAAAGGGTTCCGGCCCGGCGCAAATTCCTGCGGTCGCAGCGGTCGGAATATGCCGCCTGCGTCGATGTCGTCAAACGTCTGGCGATGGCGAGGGCCGATATCGGCTTTTCCCTCGACCATGACGGTCGGCGCACGCTCCAAGTACCAGCCGGACAGAATGGGCCGGAACGGGTTGCAGCGCTGACCGACAGGGCTTTGGTCGAAAACAGCGTCGCGATTGATTTTGAGCGCGAAGGATTGCGGCTTGGCGGCGTCGCGGGGCTGCCAACGTTCAACCGAGGTGTGGCCGATCACCAATATCTGTTCGTCAACGGCCGCCCAGTGAAGGATCGACTGCTGATTGGGGCGCTGCGCGGGGCCTATGCTGATTTTCTGGCACGTGACCGGCATCCGGTGGTGGCTCTGTTCCTTGATGTGCCGACCGATCAAGTCGATGTGAATGTTCATCCGGCGAAAACCGAAGTGCGCTTCCGCGATCCGGCCCTCGTGCGCGGAATGATCGTTAGCGGCCTACGGGCGGCGCTCGACGGTGCTGGCCATCGCAGTGTTCGGGCGGCCAATGCGGCGGCCTTTGGCAATTGGCAGAGCGAACCTTCCAGCCAAAGCTACGTGCAACCTATGATGCCGCTGCAATCATCGGTCTGGGACAGGCGGACAAGCTTTACCGCGCCAAGCCCGATGGGTCGCGCCGAACCTGCCACGGCGCCGCCACCCGAAGCCATCAACTATCCTTTGGGCGTTGCACGCGGGCAGGTGGCAAAAACCTATATAATCGCCGAGGCCGAGGACGGGCTGGTCATCGTCGATCAACATGCCGCGCACGAACGGCTGGTGCTTGAACGGATGCGGCGGGCGCTCGACGGTGGGGCGGTCGCTGCGCAGGCTTTACTGCTACCCGAAGTGGTCGAACTGGACGAACCGGCGTGCGACAGGTTGGAGGCGCGCATCCCGGAACTGGCCGAATTCGGTTTGGAGATGGAGCGGTTCGGGGCTGGCGCGATGCTGGTTCGTGCAACACCGGCCTTGCTGGGCAGCGGTGATGTAATCGGCCTTGTCACGGACCTTGCCGATGAATTGGCCGCGTTTGGTGAAACGCTCAGCCTTAAAGAACGGCTCGATGCGGTCGCCGGCACGATGGCCTGTCACGGGTCGGTGCGCGCCGGGCGGATATTGTCGGTCGCCGAAATGAACGCGCTGCTGCGCGAAATGGAGGTCACACCGCATTCGGGCCAATGCAATCACGGGCGGCCGACCTGGGTAAAACTGGCGCACGGCGATATCGAGAAATTGTTCGGACGGAAGTGATGCACGTCGTTTCTGTTTCCGCGCGATCAGGGCACCGGATTTCTAAGGACATATTGCCATCGATTCGGCTTATCGCTGGGCATGGCGTGGAAGGAGACGCCCATTCTGGCGTCACCGTGAAGCATCGGTCGCGGGTCGCCAAAGACCCAACCCAGCCCAATTTGCGTCAAGTGCATTTGATCCATGCCGAATTGCTCGATGAACTGGCGGGCAAAGGATTTGATGTGGGGTCGGCGGATATGGGCGAAAATATCCTGACGCGCGGGATCGACTTGCTGTCTTTGTCCGTTGGCACTTTGTTGTCGATCGGTGATACGGCGGTGGTCGCAATCACCGGGCTACGTAATCCCTGTCATCAGTTGAATGGATTGGCTCCCGGTCTTTTGGACGCAGTGTTAGATCAGGCAGCAGACGGCACGCTGATCCGCAAAGCAGGGGTTATGGGAATCGTGATTGAAGGCGGTCTGGTGCAGCCGGGCGACATCGTTGATGTTGCCGAACTCAGTGCGCCGTTTCGATCGCTTGCTGCCGTGTGACCTGAGATGACAAACCTATATGGTTCTAAATTCGATTTTAAGCTATGCTATGAGGCCGAAACACTCGTGCTTGCTACCAAGGTAGCTTGAACCGTATAGGCGCGTTGTAAAGGGCCTTAAAACGGCCGGGCGGGCCATTGGCCGGTTTCGCGCGAAAATTACAAATCCGCCAGTGCTTCGAACAGACGTTTGCCGTCAAGTCCACCATGCGCTGGCTCGCTCATCCGTTCGGGGTGGGGCATCATCCCCAATACGTTGCCAGCACCGTTCAATATGCCCGCAATGTTGCGCGCAGAGCCGTTGACGCTTTCGCCGTAACGAAACGCCACCCGGCCTTCGCCTTCCAGCCGGTCAAGCGTGGCTTCATCCGCGACATAATTGCCGTCGTGGTGGGCGACAGGAATGGTGATCTCCTCGTTCGCGCCGTAGCGGCTGGTGAAGGCGGACTGGCTGTTGGCGACGGTCAAAGCGACATCGCGGCAGACAAATTTGATTCCGGCATTGCGCATCAATGCGCCTGGCAACAGACCGGTCTCGGTCAGCACCTGAAACCCGTTGCATATACCAAGAACATAGGTGCCCTTGGCGGCGGCATCAGAAACAGCGCGCATCACTGGCGACTGTGCGGCCATCGCGCCGGACCGCAGATAATCGCCATAAGAAAAT
>JANNWX010000240.1:0-5847 GCA_031409315.1 Sphingomonadales bacterium
TGCGCGCGGCATTCCGGTCTTTGCGATCAAGGGCGAAAGCCTTGCCGATTATTGGGATTATGTCGGCCGCATTTTTGATTGGGGTGATGATACAACCTGCAACCTGATCCTTGATGACGGCGGCGACGCCACAATGTTCGCACTATGGGGCGCAAAGCTCGAAGCGGGTCAAACGCTTGGTGAGCCTGAAAATGAGGAAGAAGTTGAATTTCAGCGCGCATTGAAGGCGTTCATCGCGGCCAAACCCGGTTATCTCACCCAATCTGTCCGGGCGATTAAAGGCGTGTCGGAAGAAACCACCACCGGCGTTCACCGCCTTTATGAAATCGCCAAGAAGGGCGAATTGCCGTTCCCTGCGATCAACGTCAATGATAGCGTGACGAAATCGAAATTCGACAATCTATATGGCTGCAAGGAATCACTGGTCGATGCTATTCGCCGCGCGACCGATGTGATGCTTGCCGGCAAAGTCGCCTGCGTTGCCGGCTTTGGCGATGTCGGCAAGGGCAGCGCCCAGTCGCTTCGCAATGGCGGCGCGCGCGTGATGGTCACCGAAGTTGATCCGATCTGCGCGTTGCAGGCCGCGATGGAAGGCTTTGAAGTCGTCACGATGGAAGAAGCTGTCACCCGCGCTGACATTTTCTGCACTGCCACGGGCAATGCCGATGTGATCACGGCTGAACATATGGCCGCGATGAAGCCGATGGCGATCGTCTGCAACATCGGCCATTTCGACAGCGAAATTCAGATTGCGGCGCTCTCCAACTATAAATGGACCGAAGTAAAGCCCGGCACCGATCTAGTCGAATTTCCAGACGGCAAGCAAATCATCATCCTTGCAAAAGGTCGCCTCGTCAACCTTGGCTGCGCGACTGGCCATCCGTCATTCGTGATGTCATCCAGCTTTACCAATCAGGTGCTAGCGCAGATCGAACTCTGGACCAAGCCGGGCCATTATGCGAACGAAGTGTTCGTCCTTCCAAAGCATCTCGACGAAAAAGTGGCAATGCTCCATCTTGAAAAACTCGGCGTGAAACTGTCGAAACTAACGCCAAAACAGGCCGGTTATATCGGCGTGTCGACCGACGGGCCGTTCAAACCGGATCATTACCGCTATTGATGGGGTGATGCGCGAATGACTGTTACCTATACCGTGACATTTTAGCCACGCCCGGTCATTTTTGTCTCACAACATAGCTTGTCCCTTTGACATCTTGTTGCCGATGGTTAGCGTCGGGACAGTGTTTATGATGGGGATGATCAATGACTAATCGGCTTTTTCGTCAGGTTTTGGCCTGTGGCGCTTCGTTAGTCGCTTTTGCGGCACTCTCTCAACCCGCCCTTGCGCAGAATGCAAACTGCGATGACCTTGCCACACAAGCAGAGCGCGATTCATGCGCGGCGGCGAATGGCTCTTCCGGCAGTGACGAAGCGACCATCGTCGTAACCGGGTCGCGCATTGCACGGGCAAATTTCGATACGATCGAACCTGCCATTGTTATCGATTCAAAACAGATTGAAGCGCGAGGATTTACAACCCTTGGGCAGGCTTTGAATGAACAGCCAGCCTTTGGTATTCCGGGCTCATCTCCTGTCGGGTCCAACCAGTCATCTTTTGGGCCGGGGCAAAGTTTTGTCGATTTTTTCAGCCTTGGTTCGCAACGGACTTTGACTTTGGTCAACGGTCGCCGGTTTGTCAGTTCGAATACAGCGACGATTTTCGGTCCGACAGGATCTGGTTCTCAGGTTGATTTGAACGTCATTCCAACCAAGCTCATCGACCGGGTGGAAACGATAGCCGTTGGCGGCGCACCAATTTACGGGTCGGACGCAATTGCGGGCACGATCAACATCATCCTCAAGCGCAATTATGAGGGCGTCGATCTAGACGGCCAATACGGCCTGTCATCACGCGGAGATGCGGCCGATTACCGGTTGCGCGGTCTTGCGGGCATGAATTTTGCCGATGGTCGTGGTAACGTGACGATTTCAGGCGAATACAACAAGGGCGATGGCCTGCTGTTTACCGACCGGAAATTGACGTCATCGGGTGATTTCTTTGCCGCACCTAATTCTCCCACTTCACCGTTTGGTTTGCAGATTTTTCCGGACCGCCGGATTCCGGCGCTGTCCGAGCACGGCATTCCTCTGGTAGGTGGTGAGGTATTTGGTTTGGCCTTCCCGCTTAGTCCCACCCAATCCGAAAATCTAATTTTTGGTGATCCGACACTCAATTTTGGCGTCGATGGACGCGGTGCTCCGGGAACACAGTTGCGCTTCGACGGCACGGGAAACCTGATCCCAATCAATTTTGGCCAGTTCACAGGGACGTTGAACGACTTCAACATTGATTTTGCAGGCGGCAATGGTTTCAGCCTGACGCCAACAGCGAATTTGCTGACGAAGACCGAGAGGTATAGCGCCAACCTGATCACCCAATATGAACTGTCAGATAAAATTCGTGTGTTCGGCGAATTTTTCTACAGTAGTTCGCAAGGTGTAAACCTGCGTGATCAGCCGGTTTATAACACCCAACTATTCGGTGCGGCCGGCGATCCTGATGGCAATATAATCCTCAGCGTCAACAATCCTTTTCTGACGACGGCTGCGCGCACTGCGATCGTTAACGCAATCAACGATAACCCATTTAGCGATCTCAATCAGGGCGTCGTAGGTTCACAAGACTATTTCTATCTGGCCCGCGCCAACACCGATTTGCAGTCGGGGCTTGCAACCGGACGGGTGGAAGTCACGCGCTATGTTGGCGGTCTTGATGGCAGTTTCAATGTAGGTGACAAAACGTGGAAATGGGAAGCATCGCTCAACTATGGTCGTTCAAAGGCTGTTTCCAGAGCGCCGGCAATTGTGCAGCAGAATTTTGAAAATGCGGTCAACGCGGTGCGCAATGCCGCCGGTTCGATTGTCTGTGCGCCGGGCGCAACCAACGCCGCGATTGCTACGCTTAGCTCCACCTGTGCGCCGCTCAACCTGTTCGGGTCGGGCAACGCATCAAAGGCAGCGACCGATTATATAACGGCAATCGCCGTTTCCCAATCGACCAATTCGCAGCTTGTTGGATCGGCATCGATAGCGGGGCCATTATTCGAACTTCCGGGCGGTAACTTGTCATTCGCACTTGGGTATGAACACCGCGAAGAAAAATCCAATTTCGACCCGGGCGAATTCTTCCTTGGTCGTCTCGATCCGACTGATCCGACGGGTCAGCGTCGGCTTCAATATGGTCGATCAATCCCGATCCTTCCTGTAACCGGCAAGTTTGACACAAATGAAGTGTTCGGCGAATTGAACGCGGAACTAATTGGCCCGGGGCAGAACATCCCGTTAATCCGGATGCTCGAAGTGAAGGGCGCCGCCCGCTACATCGACCATTCGGTTGCCGGTGGCGATCTGACATGGACGGTTGGCGGTCGCTGGTCGCCGATCCGTGACATTACAGTCCGGGGTAACTTCACCCGGGCGGTACGCGCGCCGGCAATTACCGAATCGTTTAACCCATCGTCGCAATTTTTCGGTTTTGCAGATGATCCGTGTGATCGCAACAATCTGCGCAATGGGCCAAATCCGGCCAAGCGCGCCGCCAACTGCTTGGCTGGTGGCGCCGGATTGCCTGGATTGCCGACGACTTTTTCGGCATCTTCGGATGATCGCAGCTTCAGCCAATCCATTGCAGGCAACGCAAGACTCGCCAATGAAAAAGCGAATAGCTACACCATTGGCGCAATCATCGCGCCGCGGTTCATCCCCCGGTTGCGGGTGTCACTGGACTATGTCGATATCAATTTGAAGGGCGTTATTTCGCAGTTTACAGGAACGCAGGTGGCCAATGCCTGTTATGATTCAAATAGTTTCCCGAGCGAACCATTCTGCCAGCGGATCACCCGTGCAACAACCGGCGCTGCTACGGTATTTGGTCAATTGACTGGCATATCGTCCGGCTATTTTAACGGTGATCAACTGCGGTATCAGGGCTATCTTGCCGAAGTGGACTATAATTTCGACACGCCGTTCCTTGGTAAAAACAGCGTCATTCGGCTTGGCTTGAACTATCAATATCTTGACACACTCACCACACGGGCCAGCGGTTCAAGCGCATCGACGCAACTAGACGGGGATATTGGCACTTCGCACCATGAAGGTGTGTTGTCGGCAAGCTATGAAAATGATGGATTCACTTTCTTCACGTCGGCGGCCTATCTTGGAAAAGCCAAATTTGACGTAACCGAAGCGCCGGGATTCAGGACGATACCCGGCGTGGGCGATGTCGTTTTTGTCAACATGTCGGCCGCCTATGAAATAGACAAGAAATTCACCATCCGTCTTGTCGTTGACAATGTATTCGATCAAGCACCGCCAAGTCCGTCGCCAACAGGTGGCGGCACAATTACCTATTTCCGTGGGGTTTTGGGCCGGTATTTCCGGATGGGCGCTTCGGTCAAATTCTAATGTCAGGACCAGTTGCCTGAAACTGGGGCCAGTGTTCAAGTGTTGACGGATTGTGAACAGGTCACGGTCCGTCAACCTTGGTCATAGCGTGTCGATAATCGCCGAAAAATCCAGGTCGCCCGATCCAGCATCGGCAAATGACTGATACAGGTCGGTTGCGCGTGCGCCCATGGGGACGTTGGCACTGACCGACGCAGCGGCTTCCATTGCCAGTTTCAAATCTTTGAGCATGAGCGCGGTGGCGAAACCACCCTGATAGCCATTGTCGGCGGGCGAATGCGGGCCGACGCCCGGCAAGGGGCAATAACTTGTCATCGACCAGCTTTGGCCCGATGCCTTTGATGAAATGTCATAGAATGTCTGCGGGTCGAGACCTAGTTTCTTGGCCATGGCAAAGGCTTCACACGTGGCGATCATTGTCGCACCAAGGATCATATTGTTGCAGATTTTGGCAGCCTGCCCCGCGCCCGGCGCACCCGCATGAATGACGGCCTTACCCATCGCGGTGAGAATCGGTTCAGCGCGCGCAAATGCTTCTGCCGATCCGCCTACCATGAAGGTAAGCGTGCCGCCATTGGCCGCAGCAATGCCTCCGGAAACCGGCGCATCGACCATCGTATAGCCTTTGGTTTCCGCCGCCGCCGCGACTGATTTGGCCGTCGCGACATCGATCGTCGAACAGTCGAGCAACAATGCGGACGACGGCGCTGAGCCAATCACTTCCTCGCTATAAACAGCTTCAACAATTTTCCCATTGGGAAGCATAGAAACGACTGCATCAACACCTGCGACAGCCTCCAGAACGGTTGTAAATGTCACACAGCCATTCGCTTTGGCGAGCGCGAGTGCGGCCTCTGACAGATCGAAGGCATTGACCTGATGCCCCGCCTTAACAAGGTTCGCGGCCATACCGCCGCCCATATTGCCAAGGCCGATAAAGGCAATTTTCATGTGCCGCTCCATTTTCCGGGACGTTTTTCAATGAAAGCCGCCATGCCTTCCTTCTGATCTGCGCTACCAAAGAGGCCGTGGAACAGGCGGCGTTCAAATACCACACCCTGCTGCAAAGTCATTTCAAACGCGGCGTTGACCATTTCCTTAGTCGCAATCGCCGCGAGTGGGGCCATGTTCGCAACAGTTTCCGCAGTTTTTATAGCCTCGGCCTGCAAGTCTGCCAGCGGCACAACCTTCGCCGCCAGCCCGGCCCCTTCGGCCTCTACAGCGTCCATATTCCGCCCGGTCAAGCACATTTCCATCGCCTTGGCCTTGCCGATGGCACGGGTGAGCCGCTGTGACCCCCCCATGCCCGGCGTGACAGCCAGTTTGATTTCGGGTTGTCCAAATTTGGCATTGTCTGCCGCGATGATGAAGTCGGCCATCATC
>JANNWX010000241.1:0-4126 GCA_031409315.1 Sphingomonadales bacterium
GGAGAATTTCCCCAATGTTCAGATCATGTCCTACGCCGCCAAATATGCTAGCGCCTTTTACGGGCCGTTCCGCGATGCTGTGGGCGCGGCGGGATTGCTCAAAGGCGACAAGAAAACCTATCAGATGGACCACGCCAATGCGGATGAGGCGCTGCGTGAAGTTGCAATGGATATAGCCGAGGGGGCGGACAGCGTGATGATTAAGCCGGGGCTACCTTATCTTGATATTATATTTCGTGTGAAGAATGAATTCCAAATCCCTGTATTTGCTTATCAAGTGTCCGGTGAATATGCGATGATAGAGGCGGCGGCTGCGGCGGGGGCAGGGGACCGCGACAAACTCGTCCTTGAAACGCTGATCAGCTTCAAACGGGCAGGGTGTTCGGGTGTCCTGACCTATCACGCGGCCCATGCGGCGCGACTTCTAAATGGCTAGTTTGTTTCACGCGAAGGCCGCGAAGGAACGAAGCGCGCGAAGGGGGAGCTTTAATGGAAGTTGAGGAGCTTGCTTCGGTCGCTGTTGATTGCGGATTAAAAGTGCATCAGAAACTTGGTCCAGGCCTCCTTGAGTCAGTTTATGAAACGGTTCTAACATACAAACTCCAACAGCGCGGCCTAGCGGTGCAGACACAAGTCTCTGTGCCGATTATAGTTGATGGCATAGTGATTGATCCGGGCTTTCGTGCCGACGTTATTGTTGAAGGCAAGCTGCTCATCGAGATCAAGTCTGTTGAGCGTCTAGTCGCAGTACACGGCAAGCAAGTCTTGACTTACCTGCGTTTCATGGAACTTCCACTGGGCCTGCTGATGAATTTTTCAGGCGAGACATTTCGGGAGGGACTGAGGCGCGTCGTCAATAGCCACCATGATATTAGAGGCTCAAAACTGGATATTCACCAATGACCTTCGCGCCCTTCGTTCCTTCGCGTTCTTCGCGTGAAACAAAATGAGTAATTTCCGGCTTGAAACTGAACGGCTAACCCTGCGGGATTGGTGCGCCGATGATCTGGTTCCATTTGCTGCGATGTCGGCTGATCCGGCGGTTATGGAAACGCTTGGCCCTGTCATGTCGCAGGATGAGACGGCGGCTGTCATCAGCCGCCTGCAGGCTAGACGCGAGGAACATGGCCACACATTCTGGGCACTTGAACGGCGCGGGGATGCCCGCTTCATCGGCTTTTGCGGGATTATTCGCGGTGTTGTTGACCCTATAGCCAACATGCCTGAAATCGGCTGGCGGCTTGCATCCGACACTTGGGGGCGTGGCTATGCCCGGGAAGCAGCGGCGGCCTCGCTAGAATGGGCGTTTGCAAACCTTCCGGACGACCGCATCTGGGCGGTAACGTCAGCTGGCAACAACCGTTCATGGGGCCTGATGGAACGATTGGGCATGGCGCGTCACCGTGACATGGATTTCGATCATCCCAATGTCGCAAACGACAGCCCACTTAAACGCCACATCACTTACAGCATCAGGAGGGAGCAATGAAAGATGTAACCATCATCACCCTGAATGGCCATACGCCGCGTGTCCACGATAGCGCCTTTGTCGCCCCGGGCTGCCGGATCATGGGTGATGTGGAAATCGGGGCGGAGGCCAGTATCTGGTATAATTGCGTCCTGCGCGCCGATGTAAACGCGATCCGCATTGGCGCGCGGTCCAATGTGCAGGACGGGACTGTCATCCACTGCGACGCAGCTCCCGGTTTCCCGACGATTATTGAGGATGGCGCGCTGATCGGCCATATGGCGATGCTGAACGGCTGCACGGTGCGGTCGAACGCGCTGGTCGGGCTTGGCTCGATCGTCATGGATGGTTGCGTGCTGGAGGAAAATGCGATGCTGGCGGCTGGCGCGATGCTCACGCCGGGTAAAATAGTTCCTAGCCTGCAAATGTGGGGCGGGCGACCTGCGCGGATGATGCGCGAACTTGATGAAAACTGGGTGATTGGTAACCAGATGGCCGTCGCACATTATGTGCATAATGGGCAGGCGCATAAGGCAGCGGCTCTACATCCATAGTTTAGGGCGCGTTGACCGCCCCTTCCAATGCGTCAAACCGGTCACGTTGCACGGTGGCAAGGGCTTGAACATCGGCAACGGCCTTATCAAGCTGCTGCTGATCGGCACTTGGGCCGTGCATGATGAATGCATTGCGCAAGGCGTCAAGCCCGGCCTGGGCGTCCTTGATCGGACCGCGCGACACTTCTACCCGGCTCAAGGCGACCTGATTGGCAATCCAACCGTCCGTGCCATTCTTGGCCCCTGCATTCTTCGTGATCGTCGACTGGGCATCCGCCAACGCGCTTCCAAAGGCCCGGTGCCCGATATTGGCTTGATCGACGAAGGCCGCAATCTGGGTCACTGTTTTAGGGTCACTTGGCGCAATCGCTTGCGGCGCGACCGGAATCTCGGCCAGCATTCCCTTTGCCGCCTGTTCAATCGGACGCGGGCTAAGCGACGGATAATTGCCCTTTGCGCTGCATGCGGTCAGCAAAGAGAGGGGGAATATCAGTGTCACAATTCTCATCATGTCAGTATCCATAGGGCGCGACGCTTTTCCCCGCAACGGGGTTGCATCTTTGTTCGGCTGCGACTAACTGCGCTCCTTCAATGCGCGCCCGTAGCTCAGCTGGATAGAGCATCAGACTACGAATCTGAGGGCCGGACGTTCGAATCGTTCCGGGCGCGCCAATTCCCCACTGTCATACCTGCTTCGCATTGGGGCAATTGGTCGGGCCAACATTGTGATTTAGGCTTGCGGAGCGGCGGCGTATCCGCTTGATACAAAGAAGATGATGTTTGGAGAAATGATATGGTGCGGTATTTGGCATTGATTGGCACGATTGGGATTGGCACACTTGGCATGGGTTCTGCGGCTTTGGCGCAAACAAATCCTGCCCCAAAGCCTCCGGTCAATCGCCCGGCTGCGTCGCCGCTTCCTTCGGCCCAGACGCAAATTATCCTTATCCGGTCGACTGTTATTGCAGTTAGTCATGCCAACGCGACGAACAATTATTCGGTCCTTTACGGACTGGGTTCGCCTGCGTTCCGCTCCGCCAATTCGCCAGAAAAATTACAGTCGCTCTTCACAAATTTCCGGGCCAACAAGATTGACATGACACCAGTTTCCTTGCTGTCCCCGCAACTCAGTTATCAACCCGTCATTGAAAACGGTCGGCTGCGGCTTGTTGGATTCTTTCCAAGTCAACCGATGCGGGTAAATTATGACCTTAGCTTTGATTTTGTTGGCGGTGGCTGGCAAATGGCCGCGCTATCGATAAATTTGGTGAAAGCCCCAGCGCAAGTTGCGGCCCCGGCTCCGACACCAAAAACAGCACCAAAACCAAAACGTCCGTAACCGACAAGTCGGCGGACACGGGATCATGACTGTCAAACCAGCCATTCTTGTCACCGGCGGTGCGGGCTACATCGGCAGCCACGCCGTTCTGGCTTTGCTCGACGCTGGCTATCCCGTTGTGGTGCTCGACAATCTGGTAACCGGATTTCGTTGGGCGGTTGATAGCAGGGTTGTATTCGTCGAAGGCAATGTTGCCGATGATCTTTTGGTCAGGAAGCTGCTGGCCCAACATGATATTGTTGGGATCATGCACTTTGCGGGCTCTGTCGTGGTCCCAGAATCGGTTGCCGATCCGCTCAAATACTATCGGAATAACACGGCGGCCAGCCGGTCGTTGGTTGAAAGCGCGATCAGTTGCGGGGTCCGGCATTTCATTTTCTCGTCGACAGCAGCAACATATGGCACACCCGAACGCGTGCCTGCGCGTGAAAGCGATCGCACATTGCCAATCAATCCCTATGGCAATTCCAAATTGATGACGGAAACCATGTTGCGCGATGTGGCCACTGCCCATCCGATGAACTATTGTGCGCTGCGCTATTTCAATGTTGCTGGCGCAGATCCGGACGGCAGGGCAGGGCAATCCACCGCTGGGGCCACCCACTTGATCAAGGTTGCTGTCGAAGCAGCGCTTGGCAAACGCAGTCATGTGGCAATTTATGGACGTGATTTTGAAACCCCCGACGGCACAGGGGTTCGGGACTATATCCACGTCAGTGATCTTGTGGCCGCGCATATTGCGGCCTTGGAAAAGCTGATTGAAAA
>JANNWX010000242.1:0-12189 GCA_031409315.1 Sphingomonadales bacterium
GTTCAGGCACGCTTTACGCCCACGAACAATATGGCATCACGCCCGACATTATGGCGACGGCCAAGGGCATCGGTGGCGGCTTTCCACTTGGTGCGTGTCTGGCGACAGAAAAGGCGGCGCAAGGCATGGTTATCGGCACCCACGGTAGCACTTACGGCGGCAACCCCTTGGCGATGGCAGCGGGCAACGCAGTGCTTGATGTGGTGCTTGAACCCGGCTTTCTCGCACATGTCCGCGCGACCAGTGATCGGTTGCAGGCTGCACTCAACCAGATGATCCCCAACCATGATGATCTTTTCGATCATGTGCGCGGCAAGGGGTTGATGCTTGGCATCAAACTGAAATCGGACAGCCGCGCCTTTGTTGCACATTTGCGCGACAGTCACGGGCTATTGACGGTGGCGGCGGGCGACAATGTTGTCCGCATATTGCCGCCGCTGGTGATCGAGGAAAGCCATATTGCCGAATGCGTCGAGCGGCTGTCGGCGGGTGCGCGGAGTTACCAAGCTCCGCAACCGGTGTGACCCGCCACTTCCTCAACCTGTCTGATGCGGGTGGCGATGCCATCGCCGCCATGATTGCCGATGCCATTGACCGCAAGGCAGCGCGCACCGGATGGCCCAAAGGGCGGGTCGACAGCGACGCACCGCTCGCCGGGCATATGTTGGGCATGATTTTTGAGAAAAACTCGACCCGCACCCGCGTTTCGTTTGAAATGGCGATGCAGCAACTCGGTGGATCGGCTATTTTCATGGCCGCAGGGCAAATGCAGCTTGGCCGAGGCGAGACCGTAGCGGATACGGCGCGTGTTCTTTCCCGCTATGTCGATGCCATCGTCATCCGCACCGACGATCATGCCAAGGTTGAAGAAATGGCGCATCACGCCAGCGTTCCGGTGATCAACGGCCTGACTGATCTGTCGCACCCGTGCCAGATTATGGCGGATATGCTGACAGTGATTGAACGCGGCATCGCCTTGCCGGGGAGCCAGTGGGCGTGGCTGGGCGATGGCAATAACGTGCTGGGTTCAATCATCGAAGCCGCCGGGTTGATGAAATTCAACGTGCGCGCGGGATGCCCGCAAGGGTATGAGCCGGACCAAAACTTCGTCGATGCGGCTCGCGCAGCTGGTGCGCGGATCGAACTGGTCAGCGACGCGCAGGCCGCCGTCCAAGGCGCGGATATTGTCGTCACCGATACGTGGGTGTCGATGGGGCAGGACCATGTTCACAACAAGCTGGCGGCGATGGCCCCCTATCAGGTCAATGACCGGCTGATGGCTGCCGCCAAACCGCATGCGACATTCCTCCACTGTTTGCCGGCGCACCGGGGCGAAGAGGCGACCGACAGCGTTCTTGATGGGCCGCAGTCGGCGATCTGGGACGAGGCGGAAAACCGCCTTCATGCCCAGAAATCGATTCTGCGCTGGGTTTTTGGGCAGATTTGATGTCGGACATCGACAAAGTGCTCGGTTTCGCGATTCCGGCCCGCCATGCGCGAGGCCGGGTGGCGCGGATTGGGCCATTGATGGAAGAGATATTGTCGGCGCACGGCTATCCGCCCGTCATCGAATTGCTCCTAGCCGAGGCCCTCGTTCTGACGGCGCTGCTTGGCTCCACGCTCAAAGATGCAGGCGGCCAGATGACGTTGCAGGCGCAAACGGAATCGGGCGTCGTCGACCTGCTGGTGTGCGATTATCGCGGCGGTGAACTCCGCGGATATGTGAAGCATAATCCTGAACGACTGGCAAATTTGCCTCCGTCGCCTTCGCTGGGTGATTTGTTCGGTCCGGGATATCTGGCGATCACATTTGATCAGTCAAGTTCGGGTGAACGGTATCAGGGCATCGTCCCGCTTGAGGGCATGTCGCTGTCCGAGGCGGCGCAAAGCTATTTCGCGCAATCGGAGCAGATACCAAGCCTGATCCGCATGTCATTGACCGGGGATGTCGCGGGCGGCATTTTGCTTCAGCATCTGCCCGAAGGCGAAGAAGGGCGGGAGCGACTGCATGTTCGGCTGGATCATCCAGAATGGGAACATGTGGCGATATTGGGCGCGACGATTTCTGGTGACGAATTGACCGACGCCAGCCTTGATTTGAGCGATATCGTCTGGCGACTGTTCAACGAGGAGGAAAAAATCCTTGTCCACGCCGAAACAAATCTGACTAAAGGCTGTCGCTGCAACGCGGATCATGTTCGTTCGGTGATCATGCGATTTCCGCAGGATGAGAGGGAATCGATGGCCGATGCGCAGGGTATTGTTGAGGTCGATTGCTCCTTTTGCTCAAGAATTTTTCCAATTGCAGTGCGATCGTCCGTTTGAGCGGACTTGGCATTGTTCGCCGCCGCGCGCATCATGAAGATTCGTAGGACTTGGAGGATGTAGCATGAAAGGTTGGCAGCGATATTCAATCGCCATTTTGCTTGGCTTGGCGCTGGGGGTTGGCGGGGCTTGGACCAAAATCCGACAGGGGTTTAGCAAAGGTGCAATCGCAATCGGTGTTTGGCGAACCAGTCTGAATTACGGCACGACCCAGACCGACGCCTTCACCCGTGCGTCTGTTGCGGTTCGAGGCCTTCTCGCTCTGCCGTCAACCGAAACACTCTATTGGTCGGCAACCAGTGACAGCGACGGAAATCCACTGAGTGGGAGTTGCACCTATACCATGAGCGGCGGCACCATTGATGCACGGTGGTGGAGCGTCACATATTATGACAAGGCCGGGTATCTGGTGGCGAATTCTGCCGATATCTGGTCGTTCAGTGGCGCGTCTGTCCTGCCACAGGAAAAGGATGGATGGACGGTAACGATCAGCCCGGTCAAAGCGGGGGGGCATTGGTTGCCGAGCGCAAAAGGGCAGGGGTTTGACCTCACGTTGCGTATGTACAATCCCGGCGACGGTTTTCGGGCTGCACCAGAGAAGGCCGCACTGCCCACACTCAAGAAGGGAGAATGCGCATGAACCGCTGGCTCACACCATTGCTTGTCTGTGCTGGCACGGCGGTTGGCGCATATTGCCTGACACCGGCCGTCATCACCTTTGGTATTATGGACCGGGCCGTGGCCAAGGTTGCCGCGCGGTCAAAATTCAACCACATGGCCCACGGCAATATCGCAACACCCGCAAACCAACCAATCGTCAGGCCGAGCCCCGATCTCGCTTACTCGACCTGTCCGTTCGATCTGACAGACGGGCCATTGCAGATCGACGTGCATCCGGTTTCCGGCCGCTATTCATCGCTCAGCGTGTTTGATGCGCGCACCGACGTTGTTTTTGTTCGCAATGACATTCAGGCAAAGGGCGCGCCTTACCGGGTTGTCATTGCGCGCGATGGGCAATCGGTTCCTGCCGGGATGGAAACCATACGCGTGAAATATGACAAGGGGATTGGGCTGATCCGGCTGCTGTTGGCGAGTCCGACCGAAATAGGGTCGCTGGAACCGGCCCGCCGTCTTTCAACATGCGGGCCAGTAAAGCGTCTGTGATTATTTTGGCCCGAGAGCGTCGCTGATCGAACAGGCTGCCGGGCCAAGGATCGCAATGAACAGCACCGGCAAAATGAAGAGGATCAGCGGAATCGTCATGATCGCGGGAAGGCGTGCGGCCTTTTCTTCAGCGCGCATCATCCGTTCGTTGCGAAATTCGGCGGACAGAACGCGCAGGGCAGAAGCCAGCGGCGTCCCGTATTTTTCGGTCTGTATCATGGTGGTGACAACGCCCTTCACCGCCTCCAGATTGACGCGCATCGACAGATTTTCGAACGCCGAACGCCGGTCAGTCAAGAAACCGAGTTCAATCGCAGTCAATGCAAATTCATCGCCCAATTCGGGATAGGCACGGCCCAGTTCGCGTGCCACGCGGTGGAAGGCGGCATCAACCGTCAGCCCCGCTTCGGCGCAGATGACCAAGAGATCAAGAGCGTCGGGAAGGCCTTTGCGGATCGCATCGGAACGTTTGTTCAGCTTGTTCTGGATGAAAATGTCGGGCGCCTTATAGCCGCCGATCAAGGCTGCTGCGGCCCCGCCAAACTTCTTGAACGGTGTCAGATCGGGCCACCAATTCAGAACGTAGATGAAGAGAACCGCCAAGCCGCCGAGAATGATAGGCAGGACCAAGCGGCCAAAAATGATGGCGACGGCCAAATCCTTTGAACGGATGCCGGCTTGCATCAATTTGATCTGGGCAGCCTTGACCTGTTCTTCTTGCAACACTTTGAGTGATGACAGGACGGTGCGGAGCATATCCGTCGTCTCGTTCTTTTGCGTCAGTTTGGCGCGGCGCTTTGATGTTGAGGCGACGATGCCGGCTTTCAACTGTTCGCGGCGGTCGTTGAGTGCCTTGACCCGCTTGGCCATCGGATCGCGGACAGTGGTCGCAGCATAAAGCGCAACGATGACAGCCAATGTCGCCACTGCGGACAGCAAGGTTGCCACCCACAGAACATCCACGCCCATCAACGTTGGTCCCGATACTTCACCCATGATTGTCTGTCCCGATCATCCCGTTAGATTTCAAAATTGACCATTTTGGCCATGATGAAGACGCCGATGCTCATCCACACCAGCCCGCCGCCGCCAGCAATCATCAGGCGTTCTTCATAGAAAAAGCCTTCCAGATACCCAGGGTTGACCATCCACACGAGCCCAAACACGACGAAAGGCAGCGAGCCGACGATATAGGCGGATGCCTTTGATTCCGAAGACATTGCCCGAATTTTCAATTTCATCTGGCCGCGTTTACGCAAGACATCGGCAAGGTTGGACAATGTTTCGGCCAAATTGCCGCCGGTTTCGCGCTGGATCGCAAGTGATATCACGAAAAACTGGAATTCAGCGGTGCCAAGGCGGTCAGCCGCCAGTTGCAAGGCCTCATCCATCGTCCGTCCGATTTTGATTTTGTCAGCAACCATCCGGAATTCATCGCCCACCGGGCCTGAAATTTCGCCTGAAATGATGTTCAATGTTTCCGAGATTGGCAGACCGGAGCGTAAGCCGCGCACCATCAGTTCGATAGCGTCGGGAAAACGTGCATTGAATTGGGCGGCGCGGCGATTGATCATGAAACCGACCACGAAATGCGGGATGAACAGACCTAGAGCGAGCCCGACAAATATGCACAGCAATATCGGTGCGCCCTTCACCAACAGGGAAATCGCCACCAAAGCCGCAATACCAACCGACGCGAGCGCATATCGCCCCGCAGTCCAATTCTTCCCGGTCATTTGCAGACGTTTTGCAAGCACCGCTGGATTAGGAATGAAACGGGCAAACGGATTGCCCGACGCGACGGGACGGTTTGAAATCATCTTGCGCATCTGCGCCTCGACAGCGCCGGTCCCGCCGCTATGACGTTCGCGGAGCGCGGCCATCCGTCTGGCTTGCGCCTTTTCAGCCGATGGCCCTGCCATAGCAAAATACAGCATGGCAAGCGTCACAGTCGCGCCGATCGCAATCAGAAATAATGGTGACATCATCATCTGGACGTTTCCAGCCTTCCCAATACTGCGTTTATCCGGGGCGTTTCACCGCCCCGAATTGTTCAATTCGCGACCTGCACAACTTTGGCATTTCGTTTTGGCAGGAATGACTTCAAATTCGACAATTTGCCGATAAGTGACTTGCCTTCCTTGACCTTCGCTTTCGGTTTGTCGTCATCAACGTCAACGGCAGTTCCCAGCCTTGCGGCAATATCGCCGATCGCCGACTCGAGCTTTGAACCCTTTCCGGCATCGGCAACGGGTTTACCCAATTTGGCGGCCTGGCTGGCAATTTTGGGGTCATATGGCACCACAACGTCAACCTTGCGTTCCACCGAAGCCTCAAAATCCTTGCGGGTAATTTCAGGCGTTCCACCGACTGCGACGCCGTTCAGAACCAGAACGACGTTCGTCTGTGGTGCATTTGATTTCAACCACGACAGGATTCGAATAACATCGCGCGCAGAAGCGAGCGTTAATTCGGCAACAACGACCGTCGAATGAACATCCGCCATGAGATGCGGATATTGGACCAGCATATTGCGTGGCATATCGATAAACGTGTTTTCAAATGCGGCGCGCAATTCTTCCTGCAACAGGTGGTAGGCGGTTCCGTCGGTCAACAAGGGCTGGTTGATCGGGGCTTCGGCTGACAGGACAGCAAGGTTTTCGCTTGCCTTGACCATCGCGCGTTCAATGAACAGGCCGTCAATCCGGCTTGGATTTTCGATCGCATCTGTCAACCCGCGGCCTGGTTCGAGATCGAGTGTGAGTGCACCTGTTCCAAAATGGACGTCGAGATCGAGCAGGGCTGTTGAGCATTTGTCTTTTTCACTCGACAGCCAGGCCAAGGATGACGTGATCGTCGATGCCCCAGCACCGCCGCGCGCGCCGATGACCGCTGTCATGAGGTGAAGACGTTCGGTCTGCGATTCGACATGTTTGGGTGCGTTCAAGATAGTCTGGGCAGCAGTGAACGATTCGCGCAACTGATCCGGATTGACCGGCTTTAACAGATAATCCTGTATGCCGCTGGACAAGAGATCGCGGTATAGCCGCACGTCATTCACCTGACCCATCGCCATCACAACGGTTCCGGGTTCGCACACTTCTGCGAGCGAATTGATGTCGCCAAGCGGGTCGCCAGATTCAGACAAGTCGACGAAGAGGATGTTCGGGCTTGCCGAAACGGACAGAGATTGCACTGCATTGCGCAGGCCACCTTTGAACACCTTTTCAATTGACCAGCCCATTTCGATGCAAATTGCCCGGATTGTTTCCGCAGACATTTCGTCGCAGACATAAGCTGAAAACGGATCGCGCAGTGACCCACCTGCACGTGAAGGAGACCATGGGGCGTTCATTTGTTAGTTCCCTTCCTTCTTCAGGCCGGATTGGCCCGTCGGCGCAGCTTCCCGATACGCTTTTATAGCTTTTGAGCTCGAATCGGCCGATGTTGCCGAACCTGCGGTCTGGCCGATCACCAGATCAGCCGGATTGGCGACCATCCCTGCTAGATTCGTATTGGTTGCACAGCCGTAATTTGAAACGGAGCTACCTTTGAATTCTGGTTGCGACGGGCGGCTCCAATCGGGGCAGCCGGGCACAGTGGCTTTCAGGCGGCTGACAACGACCCTGACCGAACCGGGCAAAATTTCACCCGATGTTACCGGGGCCGTTTCATCCAGCAGCAGCCCGTATCGTGCCGCTAGGGCGCCAATCATGTCGCGTGTTTGCGGATCAGCATAGCCACCCAAAGCATCGACGGCGATGTGATCGCCATATCCTAATTTCAGCGAATTGAACCAGCCCGAAAGGCGCTGAGCTTCTGTGCCGCTGAGCCCATCGTTGGCCGCAACATCGAACACATAATCCGAGCGCGAAACGACAGGTTGGTGGACAGATTCAACGCCCCTGTTTTCAGTGCCACAGGCGGACAGCGCCAAGGCCAAACCGAGCAGAATGGAATTACGTGTAGCTGACATGATCCTATGTTCCCTCATGTTGCGATTAGTTGCCAAAGCCGGGTGCTGCGGTTGCAGCGGATTTACGCGACCGTGTAGTTGGTTTGGTTGCCGGCGCTGCGGCCGCACCGACCGACGGCGCGGGGATTGTCACCGGATCGCCCATGCTGGGCTTTGGCCGTTGTTCCCCAGATTTGCCGCTAAAGCTTTTACCCATCAGGATGCGTTCCACATCCGAAGGTGCTTTGTAGCCATCGGTTGGCAGGGCGATCTCGTTGGCCGAAACCGGCTTCACAAGATACGGTGTCACGATGATGACAAGTTCGGTTTCATTGCGGCGGAAACTGTTCGACCGGAATAAAGTCCCCAGGATCGGCAAATCACCCAGACCCGGAGCCTTTTCAATCGAATTATTATGCGTGTTCTGCATCAATCCGCCGATCATGAAACTTTGGCCAGAGCCAAGTTCGACGGTGGTTTCAACCCGGCGTGTTGATAAGGCTGGAATGATGAACCCGTTGAGTTGAACCGCGCCGGTTGACGTCAATTGCGAAACCTCTGGCCGGACGCGCATCGAAATGCGTCCGTCGGCAAGGACGGTTGGCGTGAAGGCTAGGCTGACCCCGTATTGCTTATATTCGATGGAAACGGTGCCCTGTTGCTGCGAAATCGGGATAGGGATTTCGCCACCGGCAAGAAAGCTTGCCGTTTCGCCAGACAGCGCCGTCAGATTTGGTTGCGCCAATGTCGTCACCAAGCCGTCATTTTCTGCAAGATCTATGGCCGTCGCAAGGTCGACGCCTAGCAACCGACCGGCGAGGCCGATGCTGGTTCGGCCAGCGCCAAGCCCGAGATTTTTAAGATCAAACAGCGTCGCGCCTTTGGTCACGAACTGACCTGTGGTGGGATCGAATGGCAGGCTGATCGATCCGCTGGGCAGACCGAATACCGATGACGCGTCCAGTTTGGGCAGACCGGTGATATCAACATTGCCGATAGAGCCAAAATTGCGACCCTGGCCAACACCAAACAGGAAGCCGCCGGTTGTGTCGCGGCTCAGCAAATTAACGCCGACTTGTTTGATAAAGTCGCGGTTCACTTCGGCGATTTTCACTTGCAAATTGACTTGCAGCGGGGTTGCGGTTTTCAACCGACTGACAACTTCCATGTCTTTGCCGACAAAGGCTTTCACAAGGCGTTCTGCTTCTGCGCTATCCTCAGGGGCAGCTACGGTGCCAGTCAGCAAGACCAAGCCATTCAGGGTCGTCGCCTTGATCGTCGATTCCGGCATCGCCATGTTGAGCATCTGATCAAGCGAATTAACATTATTGCCGACGCGAACATTGGCCGAATAGACTACTTTGCCGTCTTTGGACGTCGCAAAAATCGTCGATTCCCCTGCATCTTTGGCATAGATGTAGATTTGACGCGGAGAGCGGACCTGAACGTCTGCAACCATCTCGTTTGAAACAAGCACGTCAGATACTGCGGCCGGCAAAGTGACCAACTGGCCACGGCCTTTTGACAGGGTTACTTCGACCGAAGCCTTTTGCGAAACCGTTTGTGCCGAAAGCGAACTGATCGGGCCGGTAATGGCCGCGAGGCTTGCTGCAAGTGCTGTGGCGGTGGCGAATGCCAGCCGCGCACGGCGATATTTTGCGTGCAAATTCATCTTACTTACCCCCAAACTCAACATCTTCTTGTTTTGCCGTGCGCCACACGCGAACGACAGGACCACGCGGTTTTGCTTGCAAGGCCGCAGGATCACCTGCAACTGCTGCCGGGGCTGCTGCCCCTTGTGTTGGCGCTTGGCGTGGCACGCTCCGGCGTTGGAAACGCGAGACATCGGCGCCGGTGACAAAAGTGGTGTCGGTATCGACAGGGCGTGAGGCAATCGCCATCAGCATCTGCCGTTCTGCCTTTGGATCTGTGCCTTCTGGCACCGATACTTCGCCTGATGCAATCGCACGTTCAAGCTCTGCTGTATTGTCGGCGATTGAACGTAAGGACAAGGAGACCGCGCCAACCGTTTGCGCCACCGCGATTTTTTCGCTGATGCGCGGTGTGGCTTCCAATGTGACGGTTGAAAAGACTTTGACTTCCTTTTTGCCTTCGGCGTCGTCGGTGACGGTCCGCTGATCAGTTGCAAGGACGCGCAGGTTGCGCACAAAGGTTTCGGATGTTTTGAGTGGTGGGCCATCGTCGCCGTCCACGGTTTGCGTGAGAACAAGGTCAACACGGTCACCCGGAAAGATGAAACCAGCAACGCCGCTTTGCGCCGACACAGAAACGGTGACTGCGCGCATGCCTGGCCCGAGGGCGGCCGCAAGAAATCCGCGATCACCCGGCTTAACCAAGGCGCCCTGCGTCAAAGGTTGGCCGGCCGTGATTGCCGAGCGGACAACGGTTCCGCTCAGGCCTGATGGTTCGGCCGTTCCTTTAAGATAATAGGCGTTTTCGATCAGGTCTTTGGGCCAAGGCTGATAGCGAAAGCTGTCCGGGCCGATGATCGTGCCTACTGGCAATGAGCGCGTGGCGACCAGAATTTCCGGGCCGTCCTGCTGTTGCGGAACGGCCGAAGCAGCAGCCTGCGGGGCCGACGATCCGGCGAACATGTTTTTCGCCATGAACGCGGTAATTCCTGCAATTAACAGCGCCCCAATCAGCAGAGCAATTTTTTTGGCATCCATGACGCGAATTCCCCTCGTCGCGTGAAGTGAAAAATATCGAAGTCAATCCATCACGCAAAATGGTTAAGATATCGTTCGTAGACGACCCACAATCCTGCTGCTGCGATTGCAACACCATATGGAATTTCTAGGGTTTGACTGGATTTGGTTACCTTGTGACGGACCCAGAAGGCGAAAGTCAGCAGCCCGCCAAGCATCGCCATGATTAACAGGAACCGCATCAATTCCAGAAGTGGAAACCAAAGCGACAATGCGCCGATCAGCTTCACATCGCCGCCGCCCATCGCCCGAAAGTAAAATGCGACGGCAAAGGCAGCGAAGACGGTTGCGGCCAGTGCGGCCTGCATAGCAATGTCTGGCCACAGCGGTGCACCCATCAATACCCAATAGAGCAGAGCCAGAATGGCCACGCCAGCGGTCAGCCAATTGGGGATCGTTCGCGTTTTCAAATCGCCAACAACCGACATCATCAGTAAAATGACTAGCGCGCCGTGAAAGGCGATCATAAGGGATTGTCCACTCATCACGCCATCACCTAAGGGGCATCGCTTACCAAATGGTAACCATAGTCGAGATGCAGTTGAAATTGGCAGCGCAGGACCGCTGGCACGGCGCAGCGCACCCCGCGCCAGTATCATGACCGAATTTGACGTTGCGATCATCGGCGGCGGAATGGCGGGGGCCAGCATTGCTGCCGAGCTGGCAGCCCATATGTCGGTGATAATCGTGGAGGCGGAGCACCAGCCGGGATACCATTCGACCGGTCGTTCTGCTGCATTCTGGTCGGAAACCTATGGCGGCCCGTTCGTGCAGCCGTTGACGACCGCATCGGGCCCGTTTTTGGCGCAACCGCCGCCAGATTTTTCTAAAAACAGCTTTTTGTCCCCGCGCGGCTCGGTTCATCTAGGGAGAATGGTCGATGATCATGCGCTGACATCCCTGATCGAACGGTTTGCGGGGTCAGCCATTGTGCTTGACCGCATGGATCAGGATCAATTGCGATGCCGCGTGTCGGGCCTTAACGCCGATTGGTGCTGCAGCGCATGGGAGCCTGACTGTTCCGACATCGATGTCGGCGCGCTGCATGCCGCCTATCTGGGTCACGCGAGGCGACACGGGGCGCAGTTGAGTTGCAATATGCGCGTGAAGGGATTGCAGCATCACAATGGGGTGTGGACGATATCCTGCGCCAAAGGTGAAATCCGGGCCAGCAAAATTGTCAATGCCGCTGGTGCGTGGGCCGACGATCTGGCGGCGCTTGGTGGCCTTAGGCCGATTGGAATCAAACCCTATCGACGGACGATAGCGCGCATTCGTGTTGAAGCTGAAGTTCCACCGACTTTGCCGCTGGTGATCGATATCAATGGCGGTTTTTATTTCAAACCCGACACCGGCGGCCGGATATGGCTTAGTCCGCATGATGAAACACTGACGGTGCCGTGTGATGCCGCGCCAGAGGAATTGGATATTGCTGTTGCCATCGACCGTTTTGAACAGGCGATGGCATGGCCGGTTCTTGCTGTCGAACATAGTTGGGCAGGGTTGCGCAGCTTTGCGCCCGACCGTTTGCCGGTTTTCGGTGCCGACCTGTCGAAGTCGTCGTTTTACTGGTGCGCAGGGCAGGGCGGCTTTGGAATACAAACAGCACCGGCAATTGCGAAGCTGCTTGCCGCACAAATTCTCGGTGCTTGTCCTGATCCAATTGTGTCAGCAATCGACCCGACACAATATGCGCCGGGGCGATTTCAATAGCTGCCTATTTCAGTTCTTTCACGATCGAATCTGCGGAATTTTTGACATTATCAATGCATTTCATGGCGCCGGCCTTGGATGAATATCCCTCGCTGGAGGTTGCCAGAATGTTGCCATTGCCGTGGCGCAGACGCCAGCGGTGTTCACCTTTTTTGTCTTTATAGACTTCGAACTGCATGATCCGATCTCCTTTTTGCCAGTGGCAAGTGGAGTTATGCACCGCCGCGCGCAGCAATCAAGGCCGCTTCGCTTGCCAATCTGTCTGCGGTTTCATTATCCGGATCACCCGCATGCCCCTTCACC
>JANNWX010000243.1:0-7103 GCA_031409315.1 Sphingomonadales bacterium
GCGGGTTTCTTGTTCCCGACATCCGCTATACCCAGACCAACGGGTTTGAGGTCGCCACGCCATTCTACCTATTGATCGACAAAAATCGTGACCTAACGGTAACGCCGCATTTTTATTCGGACGCCCTTCCGGCGCTTGAGGCAAAGTATCGGGCGCTCACCGGCAATGGTGCTTATCAGGTGGGTGGGTTTGCAACTTACGGCAGCCGTATACCGACAGTGTTGCCAGGCACAGCGTCACAGCGCGATTTTCGGGGATATTTCGAAGGCAGTGGCCGGTTTCAGCTTGATCCTCGCTGGAGTATTTCGGGATCATTACGGGCGGTGACCGACCGGACCTTTCTGCGTCGTTACGACATTTCCCGCGATGATCGGCTTCGCTCGGTACTGGAAATTGAACGGGTAACCCGGACCAGTTACTTTTCACTCGCCAATTGGGCATTCCAAACATTGCGCGCCGGCGACACTCAGGGACAGATCCCGATTGCCCTCCCGGTAATCGACTACCGCAAGCGACTCGACGATCCTTGGCTCGGCGGGCGGGTCGAATTGCAATTGAACAGCCTCGCGCTCGTGCGAACCGCCGGGCAAGACACCCAACGCGCTTTTGCCGGCGCTCGATGGGATTTGCGGCGCTTGACAAATATGGGTCAGGAATTGGTTCTGACCGGCTATGCCCGCGCCGACGCCTATCATAGTGACGAATCGCTTTTGACGCCGACCCTGGCTTACCGCGGCACCGATGGCTGGAACGGTCGTATTGTGTCGGCGGTGGCGGCCGAAATGCGCTGGCCGTTGGTTGGGCCCTTCCTTGGTGGAACCCAACGATTGACACCGCGCGTGCAAATCGTGGCGTCGCCCGGAACCCCGAATTTGAAGCTCCCGAATGAAGATGCACGTTCGGTTGATTTAGAGGATAGCAACCTGTTCGCCCTCAACAGGTTTCCAGGATATGACCGGTGGGAAGATGGCACACGGATCACCTATGGGCTGGATTGGGCCATCGAAGCCCCCGGGGTGCGCATCGAAACCAACATCGGACAGAGTTACCGGCTGACGTCCAAACCAACCCTGTTTCCCGACGGCACCGGCCTGTTCAACCGTGTGTCCGATGTCGTTGGTCGCACAAGTATCAAATATAAACGCTTGCTCAGCCTTACCCACAGATACCGGCTGGACAAAGATAATTTTGTCATCCGCCGCAACGAACTTGACGCCACCTTTGGCACTGCACGAACCTATGCCGTGGCTGGATATCTGCGCCTGAACCGCGACATTGGACCACAATTGGAGGATTTGCGCGACCGCGAAGAAATCCGCATCGGCGGCCGCGTTCAGATTGCCAGATTCTGGTCACTTTTCGGATCGACCGTCATCGACCTGACCGACCGGCGCGAAGATCCATTGAGCCTTGCCGACGGGTATGAGCCCGTCCGTCACCGGCTGGGGATCGCCTATGATGACGATTGCTTGTCATTCGGTTTCACATGGCGGCGGGATTATGATGCATCGGGCGACGCCCGGCGTGGCAACACCTATCTCTTGCGGCTATCATTCCGCAATCTGGGGCGCTAAAGGCTGCGCAGTTGCTAAGCCTGTGTTCAGCACGGGTATAGCATAGGGTCGGCTCACTGACCATTATTTTGAGGTTTTGAAGTTCAATGACTAGTATCTATTCGAAATTGGCAATGGTCGCGGTGACTGGCATTTTAGCGGTTTCGGCAATGTCCGCGGCTCAAACCGTCGGCAATGATGATACGCTCCCTGCGGCCAATTTGAATCTCCCATCGACATTTACGACCTTTGGTAAAGTTGATCCTTTCCTGCGCAAACCAACCGCGATTGTGAATGGAGACGTGATCACCGGCACCGATGTTGACCAGCGACTGGCATTGATCGTTCTTGCTAATGGCGGCAAAATTACCGACGAAGAGCGGGATCGCTTGCGGGTTCAAGTGTTGCGCAACTTGATCGATGAATCGCTGCAAATCCTGCAGGCCAAATCAAACGACATTTCGGTTCCCAAGGACGAGGTGGAACAAAGCTTCACGCGCGTTTCCCAGAATTTCAAGCGCACACCGCAACAAATGCGTGAATATCTGCGTAGCCAAGGCTCGTCCGAGCGGTCGATCAAACGCCAGATCGAAGGCGAAATGGCATGGAGCCGGTTGCTGCGTCGCAAAGTCGAACCGTTCGTCAATATCAGCGACGAAGAAGTGAAGTCGATCATGGAACGATTGACCGCGTCAAAAGGCACGCAGGAATATCATGTCGGTGAAATTTTCATGTATGCGACGCCTGAAAATGCCGCTGATATTGCTGCCAACATGCGACGGATCATGGAAGATTTAGGCAAGGGCCGGTCGTTCCCAGCCTATGCGCGCCAATTTTCAGAGGCGACCACCGCTGCTGTTGGCGGCGATCTGGGCTGGATACGCCCCGAACAGCTTCCCGACTCCCTAGCTGAAGTTGTGAAAACAATCCCTATTGGTCAGGTTGCTGGCCCTATCCAAGTTCCCGGCGGTTTTTCAATCCTGTCACTGGTCGATACGCGTCAGGTTCTGGTTGCCGATCCACGAGACGCGCTTCTCAGCCTACGGCAAATGGCAATTACTTTGCCACCAACGATGACAAATGCTGATGCAAAGACACGGGTCGATAACTTCACGACGGCCACCCAATCCATGCAGGGTTGCGGCCAGGCAGAAGCGATTGCAAAGCTGATCAGCGCTGAAATCGTTGATAATGATAGAGTTCGTATCCGTGATCTTCCACCGGCATTGCAGGATTTGTTGATGAAGCTGCAAGTTGGCCAGTCAACCCCGCCGTTTGGTTCAAAGGAAGAAGGCATTCGCGTCCTGACAATTTGCGGACGCGATGACCCTGAAACCGCGTCTGGCCCATCGGCTGATGCGATTGAAGGCCAGTTGCGCGATGAGCGCATCAATCGCCGTGCCCAAATCCTGCTACGCGATCTGCGGCGCGATGCGATTATTGACTATCGTTAATCCGGTTTCCGACTTGATAACCGGCGATCAACCGTGAAGCCGATTGCTGTTTCGCTGGGCGATCCATCTGGCATCGGGCCAGAAACAATTGCCGGGGCTTGGACGGCCAGGACGACACACGATCTCGCTCCTTTTTTCGCAGTCGGTGATGCGCGTGCGATTGAGGCCGTATGGCGGGGGCCCTTGACGCGAATTTCAGATCCATCACAGGCTGCGTCGGTATTTGCGTCCGCGCTACCTGTTCTGGAAATCCAATCTGCTGGTCCGATTGCGCCCGGACTTCCAAATCTGGAAGGCGCACGCAGCGCCCTTGACGCACTCGAACTGGTGGTCGGGCTGGCCCGCACGAATGCGGCAAGCGCGATTGTGACGGGTCCGGTTGCCAAGGCGCAGCTATATGCCATTGGCTTCACCCATCCCGGCCAGACCGAATTCATAGCCGAACGATGCGGCGTGGCCCGTGATAACGTGGTTATGATGCTTGCGGGCGGTGATTTGCGGGTTGTTCCAGCTACGATTCATATTCCGATAAAGGACGTCGCGAGCCTGATTACGACCGATTTGCTGGTCGCAAAGGGACGAGCATTGGCGCGCGGATTGTGCCGCAATTTTGGCTTGAACGACCCATTGATTGCGGTTGCCGGCCTTAACCCCCATGCTGGTGAAGAAGGCAATATCGGCACCGAGGAACTGGAAAGCATAGCCCCGGCAATTATACGATTGAACGATGAAGGTATCCGCGCATTTGGCCCTATTTCCCCTGATGCGCTGTTTACGCCGCGATTACGGAAAACATTTGATGCAGCACTTTGCATGTATCATGATCAGGCGCTGATCCCGCTTAAAGCACTATATTTCGATGAAGGCGTGAACATGACTTTGGGGCTGCCGATCATCCGCACCTCCCCTGATCACGGGACGGCTTTCGATATTGCTGGCAAAGCTATTGCCAGCTCTGGCGCGATGATTGCCGCAATCCGGATGGCTGCACTTGCGGTGCATTTTCGGGCCAATGCGCCGACATCATGATATTGCCGCCCCTTCGGGACGTGATTGCACGACACGGATTGAATGCTAGCAAGGCGCTGGGCCAGAATTTCCTGCTTGATGCCCAGCTACTCACGAAAATTGCCGCGATCCCCGGTTTGAAGGCAGGCGACCATGTGTACGAAGTGGGGCCTGGCCCTGGCGGACTGACCCGTGCTTTGCTCGCAAGCGGCTGTTTCGTGACCGTGGTTGAGCGGGACCACCGCTGTTTGCCCGCGCTGGCTGAACTCGCCACCGCCTATCCCGATATGCTCACCATAATCGAAGGCGATGCCCTGACCATCGATCTGGAACAGGTTTTACCACTGGGCGGGCACATCGTCTCCAACCTGCCTTACAACATTGGCACTGCGTTGCTGGTCAAATGGCTTACCTCGCCAACTTGGCCACCGCGTTGGCAAAGCCTGACCTTGATGTTCCAACGCGAAGTGGCGGATCGGATTGTCGCACAACCGGGGACGTCGGCTTATGGCCGCTTGTCGATCTTGAGCCAGTGGCGCTGCTCTGCCAAACTGGCGCTTTCTGTGCACCGTTCCGCCTTTACACCGCCGCCAAAGGTCATGTCGGCAATCGTTCATTTCCTGCCAGGTCAAATGCCTGTTGCCACGTCCCTAAAAATCTTGGAGAAAGTGACGGCTGCGGCTTTCGGGACGCGCCGCAAAATGTTGCGGCAAAGCCTCAAATCCGTGCCTTATGCTTTGGATAGCCTTGACCAGATCGGCATCGATTCAACCCGGCGCGCTGAAACGCTTTCAATAGATGAATTTATCGCTCTATCGCGGGAACTTGTCAGGGTTTCTTTGCAGAATCCGTAACGATTGGCTCAGGCGCAACGGCTTCAGCTGATAAGACAGGCGGCGCCTTGGCGCCTTTTTCAATTGCCGCCGCAAGCCTTATCTGTTCAGCACAACTGCCTATGCAAAGCCGCTCTAGCCGCGCAAGATTTTCCTTGGCCTTGGTCAGCGCACCTTTTTGCACCATAGCTTCGCCCTGTCCGGCCAAGGCCCCCAAATCATTTGGTTCCAAGAGTAAGGCTTCACGGTAGAAGCGGATCGCCTTTCCGGGCAATTCCTGTTTCTGGGCAATCCTTGCAAGGGCCATATAGGCAGGTCGGTTACGCGGATCGACCGCCAGCGCGGTTTCCAGAATATCCGTCGCAGCATCAAGCCTGTTCGCCGCAATGTCTGTGTTTGCCGTGTTGGTCAAAGCCACCGACACAGGGTCCAGATCGACGTCAGCCGATTTCTTACCAAAACTGACGCTTGATGCCGTGGCAAGGACAAGCGACAGGGCAAACGCAGGGGCAAAAAAACGCATCAACTTCTCCAAAGGCGTGTTCGTCGTCATGGCTAAAGCGACTTTGACAGCCTTACGACAAAAAATCCATCACTTGTATCATGGGTCGGCGTCAGGATCAGGCCGTGGCCATCAGCCCGCCCGACGCCGAGGTCGATACATTCGGCTTTCCAGCCCTTATTCTGATTGAGGAAGGTTGCGATTTGGCTGCGCCCCTCGCGCGCGATCAGCGAACAGACTGCATAGACCAAAGTCCCGCCCGGCTTCACTAGCTTCGCGCCGAGGCCAAGAACATGGGCTTGTGTGACCGCCAATTGATCAAGCCGTTTTGATGTTAACCGCCAGCGCGCCTCGGGGTTGCGCCGCCATGTTCCGCTGCCCGAACAGGGGGCATCGACCAGCACGACATCTGCATTGTTTGCCAAATCTGACAGCATGTCCATTTCTTCACCCGGATTAAGCAGCCGAGTCTCGATATTCATTGCCCCTGCCCGCAACGCACGCGGCGGCAGGCGCTGGATACGGTCACGGTTGGTATCTGTCGCGATGATCCGCCCTTCGCCAGCCATTTCGGCGGCCAGTGCCAATGTCTTGCCGCCAGCACCTGCGCAAAGATCAATCACGGTCATGCCCGGTTGCACAGCACAGGCCAAAGCGATCACTTGGCTGCCTGCATCCTGAATTTCGATCAGCCCGTCTTGCCACACCGGGTGCTTTTCAATGACGACATTCTCTAGCAATCGAATGCCATCCTTCAAAAATACAATCGGCTGCGCGCCGTCAAGCTGCGCCAAAACATCATCCCGTTTTGCCAATTGGCAATTCACCCGCAGATCGAAAGGGGCGCGTTCCAACAGAGCGTCATGCTCGGCAGGATCGATCAGCTTGGCCAACCACGGTGCCAGAGGAGAACGCGCAGAGCGTTGTTCACCCGGTTCGATCGTTGCTGGGGCATGCTTTGATCCATCAAAACAGGCGGCGAGGCCCATATCCCGCTTCGCCAACCCGATCATCGCAACACGACCATTCTTTGGCATCATGCCAAACGCACGAATGGCCGCATAAACATGGTCACGCACGGCCCGCCTGTCTTTTGATCCCGCATAGCGGTTTGCCTTCGCCCACTGGGCGATGATCGTATCGGCAGCAGCCCCATTTTCGCGGGCGGCGTTGATGATGAGATCAAGGATGTCGATTGCGGATTGAACGCGAGCGGAAGGCGTCACAAGGCTTAACCGCGGGTCGGATAATTGGGGGCTTCACGCGTAATCGTCACGTCATGCACATGACTTTCACTCAGCCCGGCATTGGTGATCTGCACGAAACGTGCCCGTTTCTGCAAGTCGGCTATGGTTGCAGCGCCTGTATAGCCCATCGCCGCTTTCACCCCGCCAACCAGTTGGTGGATAATGTCACGCGCAGGCCCCTTGAACGCGACCTGCCCTTCGACGCCTTCCGGGACGAGCTTGAGTTGATCTTTGATATCCTGTTGAAAGTAACGATCCGCCGATCCGCGCGCCATCGCGCCGACCGATCCCATACCGCGATAAGCCTTATAGGCGCGCCCCTGATAGAGGAAGGTTTCACCGGGCGCTTCGTCGGTTCCAGCAAGCAACGACCCGACCATGACGCTTGATGCGCCCGCTGCCAATGCCTTGGCAATATCGCCCGACGTTCGCAGTCCGCCGTCAGCGATGATTGGAATGTCGCTTTTCGCCGCTTCCTCCGCTGAATCCAATATGGCAGTAAGCTG
>JANNWX010000244.1:0-22906 GCA_031409315.1 Sphingomonadales bacterium
GTTTCAGCGACGGGTTTGAATCGAGCACATCGACCGTTGTCGACGGCGTTGTTCTTGGTCGCGAAGCGCAGGGCTTTACTGACTTTCTCGACATCAGTTCGATCGAGGTCATCAAGGGGCCACAGGGCACTTTGTTCGGCAAGAATGCGTCTGCTGGCGTGATTAGCATCAAGACGAATGATCCCTCTTTCAACTTTGGCGTCAGCGGCGATGTAACAATCGGCAGTTTCAATGAATTAAAGGTGCGCGCCACGGTCACCGGACCAATCGTTGGCGATAAATTGGCATTCCGGCTGACCGGCACACGTAACCGCCGTCACGGGACGCTTGATAACGCTTTTGCGGGCGAGCCCGATCTTAATGACCGGAACACATATGCACTGCGCGGCAAGCTGCTGTTTCAACCCAATGACAATCTGAAGGTCGTCCTGACCGGTGACATCGGGCATGGCGAAAACCGTTGCTGCCAACCGACCTACCGGTTTGCAGGGGCGCCGAGTGGACTATTTTCGTTGGCACTCAACCCCGGCGTTTTACAATTGCGTGATGCTTTGACCGCTCTTGGGATTGTCCCTGGCCCGGCCAACCGCAAGGTCGGCGTGCTTGGCAGCCGGATATTCGAAGCAACCAAGTCCGGCGGCGTTGCCCTCAACATCGATTATGATTTTGGCTCGTCCTCGCTCAGTTCGATCACCGCGTGGCGGAAATGGGCGATTGATGAATTTAACGAGGCAGACGGCGTCTCCAACTCCAACGTCAACAGCCGCAACGGCACCACAGTGAATACCGAGCAATTCACTCAGGAATTGCGGCTCAACAGCAAGATCGGCTCATCGGTCGATCTGGTCGCCGGACTGTTCTTTTTCCATCAGGATCTAGAAGCGCACGGCCGCGTTGATATCGAGCTCAGTTTGCCCGCTTCGCCATTCTTTCCGCCCTTTAACGTTCGGACATTGGCTGATCGTACGGTCGCCACCAATAGCTATGCCGCTTACGGTGAGGCGACGATCAATGTGACCCCCAAGGCATCGTTGATCTTCGGCGCACGCTATACCCACGATTCGCTCCTAGCCACATATAACCGTGTTTCCACTGCGCTCATTCCGGCGAACCCATTCGCGTCATTCTTCGGCCCAAATATTGTCGGTATTCAACCGGTAAAGAACGACAATTTCTCGGGCCGGGTTATCGGGCGCTATTTCTGGACCGATGACGTGATGACCTATGTTTCATGGTCACGTGGCTACAAGGGGCCGGGCATCGACGTTGCGGAAAGTGTCAACGCGGCGGGTGCCTTTTCGCCGGGCGGCTTGCCTGTCCTCGCGCCGGAAATCCCCACCCTTTGGGAGGCCGGGATCAGAACATCTTTGTTCGACAAGGCGCTGACCACGAACGTTACATTTTACAAGCAAAACTTGAGAAACTTACAGACCATTATCAGCACGCCAGTCGGGGCGGCCCTGAACATCGGGATCGACCTGCTGAAATCAAAGGGGATTGAGGCCGAAGTCATCCTGCGGCCAGCAGCGCTGCGTGGTCTAACACTGAGTGCGGCCTATACATTGAACGACATCAAGATTGCAAAACTCACAGCAATTCCTACGCTCAATGGCACGCGATTCCGCGACAATCCGCATGATTTCTACTCGGTCATCGGTGATTACCGTACCGGTCTCGGCGGAGATTTCGAAGGCTTCATGCGTGCTGAATGGAGCTGGCAGGCGTCCAAGAACACCGACTTCCGAGGGGCGGCTTATGCCAAGGTTAACTCCTACGGTCTGCTCAACCTGCGCACCGGGTTAAACGGGCCGAACAGCCGCTACGGCATTACCTTCTCGGTCGAGAACGTGACCAACAAGGTATATGCCCATTTCATCCTCGGCACTTCTTACCGTCAGATTGACGGGACGACATCGTCGCAGTTCATCGGTGATCCGCGGACATGGAAAGTAACACTGCGCGGAAAATTCTGATCGACGGTTAAAGCCGCAGGCCACTCGACTTAGCGTCGAGTCTGGCCTGCGGTTGCCCGCCCTAACAGGCATTTGAAGCGTATCGTGCGATCACGCGCTGGCATTTCGCGGGGCCGCCAGCAATGCCAATGACCCGGCAGCCTTTCAGCTTTGCGATCTGGACGGCGACATGGCCAACTGCGCCTGCTGCCGTCGATGTCACCACGGTATCGTCTTGCCATAAGTGTCGACGCGGATCGACGATATCTATAGCAAGACACCGTGATGATCAGTTTTGACAATATCGATATGATGGCGCGTGGCGGATCGCTGGCGTTGTTGGCTTTGTGGTCTTGGCTGTTGGTCCGTGATCATAGGTCAGCCCTTGCGGCGCGGATGGCGCTGCTCATGAATCTGGCGATTGCGTGCCATATCATTGCATCAATTCCCTCAATTCCTGACTCGCGTGGTCAGCAAAACCTGATCGGATTGGCGGTCGAATTGGGCGCAAGCGCGGTTCCGGGGTTTTTCTGGCTGTTCGCGCGGACATGGTTCAATGACGAGGTGCGGATTGGCTGGAGGAGCTGGGCGCTGGTTGCGTTGCCGCCGCTGGCCGTCGTCGTCTTGATCGCCCAATATACGGCAAAGGGCCCTGCATTTGCTACGGCTGCGTTCATCATGCGGGTGTTGATGTTTGGCTTTGCACTTGCTGGCCTTTGGGCGGCGTGGCGTGGCCGTGACGGCGATCTTGTCGAAGCCAGGCGACAGTTGCGGACCAAGATGATTTGGGCCGTCGGCCTCTTTGTCATCCTGACCAACGCGATCGAGATTTTGGTTTTTAACGATGTGTTGCCAGACGAATTTATTTCCGTGATTGAATTTGGCATTTTGATACTGACGGGCGCGTTATGCGCGACGATGTATGGCTCGCGGCAAGGTGATTTGTTTGCGCCGCAGCGCATTCTATCAGCGCCAAACCTGAGTGCGGATGATCCGTTTTTTGCCCAACGGCTTGGGCAACATATGGACCACGAACGGGCTTGGCGGGACGAACGGCTGACCATCGCCGGTCTCGCGGCTCAGCTTGGCGAACAGGAATACCGCCTTCGCCGCCTGATTAACGGGCAATTGGGACACCGCAACTTTGCTGCATTCCTTAATGGATACCGCTTGGCCGAGGTGAAGGCCGCTCTCGCCGATGAAACACAGCGTGCCGTGCCGATTTTAACGATTGCGCTCGATGCTGGTTTTGGATCGCTAGGTCCGTTCAACCGCGCGTTTCGAGAGGCCGAAGGGATGACGCCGAGGGCGTATCGGCTTGGGCAAAAACTGGGCGATTCCGAAATCGACTAGCCGGTTTCGAAAGCGGAGAGGACGCAACGCCACCATTAGGGCAATCTGCTCTTATCAATCGGACAGGAGCCGCAAAGTGGATAACATTACCCAATTACTCTCGATCACGCAGGAAAAGGCCCTGTATATTTTCGCTTTCGACCTTGGCCGATATCTGATCGCCGCGTCGCTGGTTGCAGCGGCCGTATGGGCATTAAAACGGACATCATGGAAATCCCGTCAGATCCAGATCCGCACCGCGCGCACGGAGGATTTCCGGCGTGAATTGTTCGCCTCGGTCCGCACGGTTCTGGTCTATGTGGTTGTCAGCATCGGCATCATCTGGGGATTTGAGAATGGCTACTACCAGAAATTTGATGGCGACATTGGCGTTGCGGGAGGATTGGGCATGCTCGCGCTCATTCTTGTCGCGCATGATGCCTATTTCTATTGGTCGCACCGCACCATGCACCATTCAAAACTGTTCAAGACCTTCCACCGCTTTCATCACCGCACCATAACCCCGACCGCCTGGGCGGCGTATAGCTTTGCCATTCCCGAAGCATTTGTGATGGCGCTATTCATGCCGATCTGGCTGTTCTTCGTGCCGACGCCTGGCCCCGTGATTTTCGCATTCCTTGCGATTATGATCTTGCGGAATGCGATGGGCCACGCCGGGTTGGAATTGCACGCCCGCGGCTGGGCAAGCCACCCTATCCTCAAATGGATCAGCACGACAACGCATCACGATCTGCACCATTCGGGCAGTTTCAACCATAATTTTGGTTTTTACTTCACCTATTGGGACAAGCTGATGGGCACAGAACATCCCGAATATGTCGCGACCTATGACCGGGTGACTGCGCGTGTCAGCGAAAGGACTTCAGCAGGCCCCACTCCATCACCGAGCCTGTGACACTCGGCGCGCCGGACCATCCTTCCGGCGCGCCTTTTTTTGTGGATATGCTTTGACCTGTGCCGCCGGAACGCTCTCAAGATTGACGAATCCGGCTGACCAAGCGAAATGCAGCCGATGACCGATATTTGCATTTTGACTCCAGAGCCGGGTTATGAGGAAAACTGGCAGGGCACGGGCGACGAATATCTGCGGTTGTTTGGAAAGCAGCTTGCCTTTCGCTGTTGGGCCGACGTAGGAGATCTCGGGGGATTTTCGCTCGTCCTACCGTTGATAGCCTGGGGTTATCAGCGCCACCCTGCAAAGTGGTTTGCGTGTCTCGATGCCTGGGAAGATGCGGGCGTCCGGTTTGCCAATCCGGTCGCAACCCTGCGCTGGAATACCGACAAAGATTATCTGTTCGATCTGGAAGCAGCCGGTGTGCCCATCGTCCCGACGCGTGAAACCCATTGCTTATGCCTAGACGATCTTGAAGCCGCACGCGCCGCATTCGGGAGCGAGCAACTGGTGGTCAAACCGGCGATTTCAGGCGGAGCAGACGGCACATATTGTTTGGAGGTCGACGACGCCATCCCCTTCGCCGTGCTGGAACGCGAAATGCTGATCCAGCCGCTGATGCCCGCAATCGCATCGGAAGGCGAATTTTCCCTTTTCTATTTTGGCGGGGTTTTCAGCCACGCTATCCTGAAGAAACCGACATCGGGCGATTTCAGGGTGCAAGAACAATTTGGCGGACGCGAGGTCGGCATCAGTCCGCCGGTTGATGCTCAAGCCTTGTCGCGCCGCGCACTGGCCGCAGTTGATCAGCCGCCCCTCTATGCCCGCGTCGATATGGTCAGGGACGGGGATGGCCAGTTCCGATTGATGGAACTCGAACTGATTGAGCCGTCGCTGTTTCTGGGCCATGCGAAAGACGGCGGCCGGGCGTTTGCCGATTCTGTGCTGGCAATCATCTAGAAAGGCAATTTTGGCGTCGGTCGGGTTTTTAATGGCTCAAACTTCTTGCGTTCTGCGGCTATGATGTCGCCCAGTTTCTTGACGATGTCTGGCGCGCTCTGGTTGGCGGAAAATCGTTCCTGAGGGTCGTTCGCCATGTCAAAAACCGGGGAATAGCCAAAGAGCGAGAGCGGCACATCATAGGTGCGGTAATTGGCCTTCACGACCATTTTCCATCGCTGGGTGCGCACGGCGGCTATGTCTTCATTATTGAACAGCAGCAGGTGATCGTGCGGACTGATTTTGCCGCCCATTAACAGTGTGCGGATGTCCTTGCCATCAATCACCCTGTCGGTGGGCGTCGCGATGCCCGCATAAGCCAGCACGGTCGGGAAAATATCAATCCCCATTGCAATGCCGTTGCTGGTCCGCCCGGCCGCTATGGTGCCGGGAAAGCGGGCAATGAATGGCACGCGGTAGCCCCCGTCAAACCCGCCGCCGCCCTTGCGGTCATGCAACCCCCCTGTATCGCCTTCAAACCAAGGGCCATTGTCAGACGTGACAATGACCAAAGTGTTCCGGTCGATCCCGTTGCGTTTGAGCGCGGCGATGACGGCGCCGACGCTGGCATCCAATTCTTCGACAACGTCGCCGTATGCGTGGGCCGCGCTATGTCCTTTATGGGGTGCATTGGGGATGACCGGCATATGTGGGGCCGTGTGGGCCACATAAAGCAGGAACGGCTTGGCATGGTTTTCGTCGATGAATGAGACCGCTTTTGCCGTGAATTGCGCTGTCAGCGTGGCCAGATCTACCTTGTCATCCTTCACATATACAACGCCGGCATCCCGGTCGGTAAAAAGCGCCAATGGTTTCATGTCATGGCTGTAAGGCAGGCCGAAAAACTGGTCGAACCCTTGCAAGCGCGGCGGCCAATAGGGCGCGACATGCCCCAAATGCCATTTTCCGATGATACCGGTGACATAGGATCTGGCTTTCAAGGCTTCGGCAAGCGTCAATTCGCTTTGCGGCAACCCATTTATATCTTTGGCCTGTATCACTTCATGGCCAAGCGTCGTGCGGATAGGGTAACGACCGGTCAACAGGCCAGCGCGCGACGGTGTGCAGATATTTGCTGCGGCGTAAAAATCGGTCAGTCGCACACCTTGGCGCGCCATCGCGTCGATATTGGGGGTTTTTATCCGCGTTTGCCCGTAGGCACCCAAATCGCCATAGCCCAAATCGTCGGCCAATATGATCACGATATTTGGCGGGCGCGCGTCTTTCGAGAGAGCAGGCGTGCACCACATGAGCGTGAACAAAGTGAACAACCAGTGGCGCATGAGCGGGCTCCTTTCTTGGCAGGGTGACAAGCATAGTTGCAACTTTCGCCGCGTCCATCCACTATTGGTGCAATCCCCCATGAACGGAGTCTCCAATGCGCAAATCCCAATTGATGGCCGTCATTCTTGCAAGTGCCATTACCGTTACGGCAAGCCCGATTGCTGTAGCGAAATCAGAAAAAAATAGCAGTGTTTTGGCCGCCGCGATTGCCGCACCGCACCGCAGTGAAGCGAATCGCGCGCGCGACAAATATCGCCATCCGGCCCAGACGCTCACCTTCTTTGGCGTGAAATCATCACACATTGTGATCGAGCTTTGGCCGAGCAGCGGCTGGTATACCGAAATTCTGGCACCCTATCTAGCGGCCAGCGGCAAATTGACTGTGGCGACACCCGATGATCGCCGAAGCGAAATCATTAAGAAACGGATGGTGCTCAACCCGGATGTATTTGCAAAAACCGCTATTGCCACTTTTCCCGCCAAAGACGGCATGGCCGGGGTTGCGCCCGGATCGGCGGATGTTGTTTTGACGTTTCGCAATGTCCATAATTGGCGCTTTGGCGGCACAGATGCTGCCCAGTCCGCGTTCAACCAAATCTATGCGATGTTAAAGCCAGGCGGCGTGCTTGGCCTTGTCGAGCACCGGCTTCCCGAGGCGATGGACAGCGCGAAAGAGGAAAAATCCGGTTATATGAAACGCAGTTCGATTATCGCTTATGCGGCCAAGGCCGGGTTCAAACTGGTTGGCGAATCAAATATCAATGCCAATCCTAAAGACACGCATGATTGGCCCGACGGGGTGTGGACGCTGCCCCCCAATTACCGGCTTGGGGACAAAGACCGCGCTAAATATGCGGCCATCGGCGAAAGCGACAGAATGACACTCAAATTCATGAAGCCCAGGAAATAGGAAGCCTATTGTTCACACTTGTTGCTGTCTGTTCAACGGCCCTCGACGCATGCGGATGATCCAGAATAGCATCACCGCCATGATCACAAAGGGCGGAATGAACAGCAGCGGCGAGCCTTCCATGAACCAGAACACATCATCCTGTTGACCCAGAAATAATGATGCTGCGGCAAGGAAAAAGGCAACACACATTCGCCATAGGTGCCGGGCAATGCGTTGCGCCGGTCCAATTTTTCGCCGCATCAGCACATTGAGATCAAGCGCGGCGGCAAGCCCGGCAAGGCTGGCAAAGACATAGCATATTGCAGGCGGATAACCGTCAATCGTTCCGTTAGGATTACCATCAGCAATTTGGCCAAGGGCAATGCCAATTCCGCAGCATGCCAGGGCAAAGAAGAAGCCTGCCAGTTCTGCCCATCCGGCCACGCCGTCTGATCGCCACCCACGACGTAACAACCAGATATGCTGTAATGATCCCGGCAAGCGAGGTCGGGCGGTCTGGCTTGGCGGCAGCAATCGACGCCCCCAAGCCCGCCATCGCGAGCATCGACCAGAAGAACCATGTACCCCAACGGCCATGGTCTGCCCCGCCTTTGCGATAGATCAAGGCACCCGTGCCCGCGACAAGCGCGGTCGTGCCAGCGCCGATATGGAACGCCAGCGCAAGCCAGCCCATTCTAGCGGCCTTTCTTTGCGGGGAGCGGCTTCATCACCGATTCCAGCACGGCTTTTGCTGCAGCCTTACCCATCTCCTCACCGGCTTCATTGGCGAAGCGGAAATGCGCGCCGACATAGATGCGGGAGTCCGAAACCTGCCGCATCCATTCGCTCCAGCTCGGCACGACATGCTGCACCGCGTATTGTGCGAGTGGTGACGACACCCGGACCCCAGTCGCGGGTCTATCCCCGGTCTCCGCTGCCATGATCGTGGCGACAGCACCGGCATAGATGCAATGGCCACACGGATGTTCTGGAAAATTGGGTGTGGGCAGCAACGGCGTCCATTCCGGATCGCGCACGGTTGCGTCATTGCCGTCTTTGTCACCGTTACGGATCGCAGTGATCGGGCGCCACGTGTTATAATGCATTTTGGCGTCGGACATGGCGAGGGTGGCGTCGTCGGTCGCCATGTAGAGCCGTGCGAACAGGCGTGCATTCTGCACCTGGCTGCGTCCTGGTTGGTCGGCAATGGCGCGCAGGGCAGGCACGATGTCAGAACCGATCCGGTAACGTCCGATCAGCGTCTGGTACGGCGTGCGTTCCTTGCTCTTTGCGCCGCCGAGCCGTTTGACCTCATCATAATCCTTTGCCCAGCGTTCGCTCGAAAGTGCGGGCGGCGCAATACGCAACGCCGGGATATCCTTCACCGCCCACCGCTTGAACGCCGAATCAACCGGTTCGATCGTCGGCAAATCTGTTGCGACCCAGACGCCCGGTGTGGTTTCGGGGCGGTAGGGTATTTGTGTGATAGCAGGGTCAATGCCTCCTGCCGCAATGGCTAGCTTCGCTGCTTTTTCGCCAAGATCCCGGCCCCGTTTTTTCGCCGGGCCATCGGGAATTACAGCAAGCGTGATCACCAGATTGTCGTCGAGCGGCGCCTTGAGGTTCGGATAGTGATCGAGCAGCACGAAATAGGCCGCCACCGCAGCCGCAGCATCCGACGATGCGTCGGGATCGCGGTCGGCCAGCCCAAGATAGCTTTCGTAGCGTGGGTCGATGGCGTTAAGCGCCTCGAACATGGCAAGTGCTGTTCGTGAAGTAACACGGGTCCGGTCAGGACGAGGCGGTGTTCCCGGCGGTGCGGGTCGCAGCATATTGTTGATCCGCGTTGTCAGCTCAATCCAGTCGGTCGCAGTGTCAGCGGCGGCGGGCTGGGCGATAAACATCAGGGGGATGGTCATGGCGGCGGTAAGTGCGCGGGCTTTCATAATGGGCTCCTAAGACATTGGCGATTGCTTTGCCGTATTATATATGTAATACGGTTAATCCCATGACCCGCTGCACCGAAAACTTGACCCTGCGTTGCAATTCGTCAGCAAGGAGCGTTTCTGCAGGACTGGCAAGCGCACTGGTGAAATTCGCCCAGTCGCGTGGTGCTGATCGTGCCACTTTGCTCGCAGCAGCTGGGCTTGGAGAGGATGATTTCAACGATCATGATGCCCGCATCGCGTTTGATCGCTATATCGCACTGACGCGGGCGGCGGCCGATCGGACAGATGATCCGGGCTTTGCTTTGCATTTTGGCGAGGCTATCGAGCTTGGGGAAATTTCAATTGTTGGCCTCATCGGCGCGGCTTCGCGGTCAATGGTAGAGGCGCTGACCCAGCTCAACCGCTACGGGCGACTGGTGATTGAAGCCTATCTGGGGCCGGGGCAGCGGTTTTCCAACGTTGTTGACGCCGACGGCATCTGGATGACCGACCACCGCGAAGGCCCCAACGCCTTTCCAGAGCTGACCGAAGCAACCTTTGCACGAATGATTTGCGGGGTGCGGCGATTTGCGCCCCAGCTTTTGGTCCATGCTGTGGAAATGACCCACCCATCGCCACCCCATGGGGCTGAGGTTGAACGGGTGCTTGGCGCACCTGTCCGTTTTTCCGCCGCGCGCAATGCTTATCGTATCGATGAGCACTGGCTGACGCTCGAACTCAACCTGCATCCGCGCTTCGTCTTCGGGGTGTTCAGCAAATATGCCGATGCCCTGCTGACTGATCTCGAAGCGGCGGATCGTGTTCGGGGGCGGATTGAGGCGCTGATCCTGCCCATCATTCACACGGGTGAAGCGACGGTCGCGCGCATCGCAAGTGAGATCGGAATGAGCCGCCAGACGCTTTATCGCCGTCTGAAAGAAGAAGGCACGAATTTTGAATCGGTGCTTGACGCGCTCCGGCACAGACTCGCGCTCGATTATCTCGGTAGCCGCAAGCTTTCGGCGAACCAGACGGCCTATTTGCTAGGATTTTCGGACCCCGCTGCCTTTTCCCGGGCGTTCAAGCGCTGGACCGGGACCAGCCCAGGCACCTTGCGCGGCACAGTCTCCACTTGACGTATACGTCAATCTCCGCAACCGTCGCAGCACTTGAAGAGCGAGAGGATTCGGCGATGAAAACCAGAATTACTGAAATGTTCGGGATCGAGCATCCAATCATTCAGGGTGGGATGCATTTTGTTGGTTTTGCCGAATTGGCGGCTGCGGTTTCCAACGCTGGGGGTCTCGGGATCATTACCGGACTGACCCAAAAAACGCCCGAACTGTTGGCAAACGAAATCGCCAAATGCCGCGATATGACCGACAAGCCGTTCGGCGTGAACCTGACTTTCCTGCCCACGGTCGCGTCGCCGGATTATCCCGGATATGTCCGGGCGATCATCGAAGGCGGGGTGAAGGCGGTTGAAACGGCGGGGAATAATCCGGCATCTGTGCTGCCGTTTTTCAAGGATGCCGGGATCAAGGTGATCCATAAATGCACATCGGTGCGGCATTCGTTAAAAGCGCAGTCCATTGGTTGTGATGCCGTGTCGGTTGACGGTTTTGAATGTGGTGGACATCCCGGCGAAGATGATGTGCCAAACTTCATCCTCCTTCCGCGCGCCGCCGAGGAACTGGACATTCCCTTCGTCGCTTCGGGTGGCATGGCCGACGGGCGAAGTCTGGTGGCCGCCCTTGCCCTTGGTGCAGAGGGTATGAATATGGGCACGCGGTTCATCGCCACCAAAGAAGCGCCAGTGCACGAAAACGTAAAGCTGGCGCTGGTCGGCGCATCAGAACTTGATACCCGTCTGGTCATGCGGTCCTTGCGCAATACCGAACGGGTGTTGTCCAATCCGGCCGTCGAACGCCTAATCGAAAAAGAAAAGGCCTTGGGCGCAAATCTGAAATTCGAAGATATTATCGAGGAAGTGGCCGGGGTGTACCCCAGGATCATGATGGAGGGGGATATGGATGCAGGCGCATGGAGCTGCGGTATGGTGGCCGGGCTTATCAACGACATTCCGACCTGCAAGGAATTGATCGACCGGATCATGGCCGAAGCCGAAGCGATCATTGGCCAGCGGTTGACCGGTTTTGCGAGGGCGGCATGATGAAACGACTGGCGCTCCCGCTTCTCATTTTCGCGACACCTGCGCTTGGGCAGGAGCGTATGACTGTCATCCATGCCGGGCAGGTGCTCGACAGACCGGGAACCCCAGCGCGTGGGCCTTCTACGATCATTATCCGGGACGGTGTGATCGCTGAAATTCTGTCGGGTTATGAAGCGGGGCCTGTTGGCGCGACTCTCGTCGATCTGAAAGGCAGTTTTGTCTTGCCCGGCCTGATCGACAGCCACGTCCATCTCGATTCCGATGCCGGGGGCACCGCCGCCTTTGTCGAAGCCGTGACCGACAGTCCGGCCAAGGCAGCGTTTCGGGCGGCTGGAAATGCCAAAAAAACGCTAATGGCGGGCTTTACGACCGTCCGTAATCTTGGTGACGGGACAGGTGCGACGCTTGCCCTGCGCGATGCTATTGCGGCTGGGGACTTGCCGGGGCCGCGGATATTGGACGCGGGAAAATCCATCTCGACGACCAGCGGCCATATGGATTCCACGCTCAGCGTTACCGAAGATTTGCATGCCAGCATCGGGCAGGAAAATCTGTGCGATGGCACCGAAAGCTGCCGCCGTGCGGTGCGCCTCCAAATCCGGCGCGGCGTTGACGTGATCAAGATCGCCACGACAGGCGGCGTGAATAGCCGGATCGGCACTGGGCTAGGACGGCAAATTTTCGATGACGAGGTCAAGGCGCTGGTCGATACCGCGCACCTGTATGGAAAAAAAATGGCGGTGCATGCCCACGGCGTTGACGGCATCAATGCCGCCCTTGCGGCGGGCGCAGACTCGATCGAACATGGCACGATGCTGGATGATGCGAGTATCCAGCTGTTCAAGAAATCCGGCGCTTATTATGTGCCGACATTGTCAACCGTGAACGGGTATATCGAACGGCTTGCCAAGGATCCCAACGCCTATCCGCCTGATGTGCTCGCCAAGGTCAAATGGCGGATCGAAGTGACGGGCCGGTCGCTTGCCAAAGCCTATCCGGCCGGCGTGAAGATCGCCTTTGGCACCGATGCCGGTGTTTCAAAACACGGGCGCAATGCCGACGAATTTGAAATGATGGTCAAGCACGGCATGCCTGCATCGGCGGCCATCGAAGCGGCAACCGTAAACGCGGCAAAGTTGCTCGGTGTGGACCGGGAGGTCGGATCGCTGGAGCCGGGCAAAGCGGCGGACCTGATCGCTGTTACCGGCGATCCAACCCGTGACGTGACGATTCTGAAACAAGTTGCTTTCGTGATGAAAGGCGGCGCAGTTTTTAAAGATATACGTTAGGCAGCATTCAACGCGGCGGCCAACATCTGTCCCCTTGAAGACAGACGATAATCCGGAACAGGCGGAAAATTGGCGATGATTGTCCGGTTGACCAATTCCTGTCCGATCAGAGACTTCAGGCTTTGCGTCAAAGCGCGCGGGTTTGAAAAGGGCAGGTTGCGTTCGATCATTGCAAAGCGGTTGCCGCCTTCGCCGATTGTCCTGACAATGGGCAAGCTCCACCGCGAAAGCGACGTGGACGGCAAGTGCAGGTCCGCTTGCGTTCTGATCAATGCCTGACACGCCGGGGCAATGCGCCGCCCGTCTGGGGTGAGAATATATTCGGGCCGCAGCGGGTGCCCGTGGCCCGGATTGCGCATGATCCAGCCTGCATCAATCGCGCCTTCCAATGTCCGCACCAGGCTTTCGCGGGCGATGCCCAGCCTGTTCAGCAATTCGACAAAGCGTGCACCGTCGCGCGCCGCCAACATCGCAATCACTGCAGCACTCCAGCGGCGCTTTCCCAGTCGGCCAAGTTGATCAAGGGAGAGAATTGACATAATAAGATACTAACTATACAAATGAGACTATAAATTCAAGCGAAAGGATTCTCATGACCCTGACTCAGATTGGAGAACTCACCTGCTCGATCGGCGTTACCGATATGACGGCGTCGATTGCCTGGTATGAAAAAATCCTTGGCTTGACCTTGCTTTACCGCGCCGACGACATTGGCTGGTGCGAACTTTCCAGCAGCGTGGCCAAGGTCAATGTCGGACTGAGCCAGATTGAAACCGTGCCACAAGGCGGCGGCGCAACTTTGGTCTGGGGGGTTGAGGACATCCTTGAAGCCAAAGCCATGCTTGATGCGCACGGCGTCAATCAAGATGGTGAGATCAGGCATATTCCAGGGCTGGTGAAGTTGCTGACCTTCTATGATCCTGATGGTAACACGCATATGTTTTCCAAATCGGAGCAAGGATGATGTTCAAACCTTTATTCATGACGGCGCTATTGCTGTTGTCAGCCGCTGCGGGCGGGCATGAACCCGAACCAATTGCTGTCAAACCGGCCGTGGCCGCCGTAACGCTTGACTGGATGGTTGGCGACTGGGTCGGTGAAGGCATAACGTTTGGGCGACCAAGCCGGGTGACGCTGACGTTGCGCCCGATATTTGCAGGCCGGACGATGGTGATGGATTATGCCGTTACAGTTGCCGCAAAGGACAAAATCCCCGCGCTCAATTTTGCGGCCCACGCCTATTATAAGATTAGCAACGATAGCCGCTGGGATGGTCGATGGATCGATAATTTCGGGAATTTTCACAATCTGAGCGGCGCAATCAAGGGAAGCGCCCTGACAAGTATCTGGGGCAGCCCGGCCACCGAAATCGGCCGGACGCACTACGTGCTGGAAGGGGATGTTCTCACCATAACCGACAAGAGCCTGTCCTCTACCGGGAATTTTGATGTGTTTGCGACATACAAGCTGCACAAAAAATAAGACCCGTGTAGAGTGGCGAACAATGGACTCGCTGCTCGACGAATATGTGGCCGATGGGCCTGCGCCCAACCAGCCCTTGTTCGATGTCGCGCATCTGGAGCGGCTATTAAGGGTCGCGGCGCGTGAAGCGCGGTGTTTTAGTTATTCTGAACTGCTGATGGAATTGGGCTACCGGTTTACCCGGCCGAAAATGCGCGCGCTTTGCAAAGTGCTCGACGCAGTTGATGTCCGTGCCAAGACGGCGGGTGAACCTGAACTTGCTGTCCTTGTCGTGCGCGAAGGTGATCGCTTGCCGGGGCAAGGATGGTGGACGGGCAGGCGCGACTATCAGGGCGCATGGACTGGTCCCGATGCTCAGGCCCATATCCGGAAAATTCAGGCAAAAGCGTTTCTTCACTGGAAAGGTCGCGCTCCGGCCTGACTGGGTGATGCAGGCTTGCGCTTAGGCCGTCCGCGTCTATCGTGTGGCGTGATGACACTTGACCCCCAGATGATGGCCAATGCGCTTGCCCGGATGGCCGGCGGCGTCGCGCTGCCCTTGGCGGGCCTCACCCGTCTGACCGGCGGGGCCAATATGGAAAGCTGGTCGTTCGATTGGGGCGGTGCTGGCTATGTGCTGCGTCGTGCGCCATCGCCCGAGATGATGGAAGGTCGGCCCTATGGCCATGATATTGAGGCGACACTCGTCCGCGCCGCACGCACACAAGGCGTTCTTGCGCCCGAAATCGTCGGCGAGCTGCTTGGCACGGACCGCCTTGGCACTGGTTACGTGATGAAGCGGGTGGAGGCAGAGGTGCGCCCGGCCCGGATACTTGCCGATCCGCCTCCGTCGCTGCTTTTCGACATTGCGCGCGAACTTGCGCTGATACACGCGATCAATACGGACGGGGTCGACGGCATTCCGACAATGGATACCGCCGCCGCACTCGCCGATTTGAAGGCGCGCTTTACCGACTATGGCGGAGACAGGCCGATCATCGCACTCGCCATCAAATGGTGCGAAGATCATCTGCCCGAACCGGTGCCACCTGTCCTTGTCCACGGTGATTTCCGCATGGGCAATTTGATGGTCGGCCCGGACGGGCTTGCAGCTGTGCTCGATTGGGAACTCGCCCATATCGGCGATGCGCATGAGGATTTGGCGTGGGGTTGTGTCGGCGCGTGGCAGTTCGGGCATATCGAAAGGCCCGCATTCGGGTGCGCTGATCTTGACACATTTTTCGCAGCTTATGAAGCGAAAGGTGGTGTCAGCGTTGACCGCGCGCGTTTCCGCTTCTGGCTTATTTACCGCACCCTGTGGTGGGCACTTGGGTGCCTCCAAATGGGCGAGATATGGCGGGAAGGAATCGATGAAAGCCTCGAACGCGCCGTGATCGGACGACGGACCAGCGAGAATGAACTTGATCTGCTGATACTGCTGGAGGAGGATGCGCCCGAAACGCAGCGTCTTCCCATCCGCGTCGACCTGCCGCCGCCTGCGCGCCGCATGGGAGAGCCATCTACCGTCGAGATGCTGGAGGCTATTGCTGGCTGGATCGAAAGTGACATCAAGCCCGAGGCCGAGGGTCGGGGCAAGTTCATGGCCGCCGTCGCGCTCAATGCACTGGGCATGCTGCGCCGCGATCAAGACAATCCGGTTGATGTGCATGACAAGGCACTGGCCGATGATATTCTCACCGGACGCAGGACGCTGGCAGCGCCCGGACTGCTGGCGCGATTGCGGAAAGAGGCGCTGGCTAAAGTATCGAACGACGCGCCGAAATATGCGGGGCTGGCAAGGGCGCGGGAGATGTGGGGGGCAGCTTGACCCGGATAGAATCCGCTTCGGTGCTAATCAAGGAAAATGACAGCCCTCTTCCCGGGTTTATGGGCATCTGGCTTGTCGCGCCATACAAATTCAACATACAACCTTTCTCCCAGTTCGCGTGCACAACGCGCGACAATTTTCATCGCGTCTTCGGCAGACACTCCCTGAAAAGAGCAGTCGATTTCTTGGTGAAATTTGTATCCTTCATTTGCCTTGCGACCTTCAACCAGATTCGCACCGGAAACACGGCGTAGGCTTTGAATTGACTTCCCACTCGCTGAAAAGGTCTTTTCAAGCGCCAGCCGAACTAGCGAGTCCCATGTCGGCTTTTTGGGATTCGAACTGCCGAACGCTGCTTCCATAACTTTCGAATGGGTCAATGGAGGCGGACTATTTGCACTATAGCGGAGCGACGACTCTATGCTCTGTGTGGACGGTCTGGAATCTGCAGCAGGCTGTTTCATCAGATAAGCATCAAGAAGCTTGGAAATGACTATGGCTGGCGTGTCCACGAAAGGCTCGGCCAACGACTGGAGCCGCTGAAAATCAGAGTCTGCAATTTCAATCTGATACATGGACCTTCTCTCTGCTTTATTTGTCCATATTTTCATATTTCCATATTGTAGAGTTGTCAAGCAGTCACAGTCATCCGCACCCCCAACGCCTTCAGGATCGCGGACACCGTCCCAAAGCTCGGGTTGCCGCCTTCGCCAAGTGCTTTGTAAAGCCCTGACCGTGTAATCCCGACGGCGCCGGCAACCTCGGTCATCCCGCGCGCACGGGCAACATGACTGAGCGCACGGCGGATTTCGTCTCCGTCACCGCCCTCGAATACAGCCTCAAGATAGGCCGCAACCTCTTCATCGCTGCCCAGATGTTCAGTAATGTCCCATTTGCGTGTCTTGACTGTCATATGTCCAATTCCCTTTTCATCTTTTTGGCCCGCACGATGTCCCGCATTTGAGATTTCTTGTCGCCACCACACAGGAGTAAAATCCACGCAAGACCTTGCTGCGTGAAATAGAGGCGGTAGCCGGGGCCATAGTCTATGCGCATTTCGCTCACGCCTTCACCTACCCGTTCAACGTCTCCCGGATTGCCCGCTTCGAACCGCTCAATCCGCCTGATAATCTGTGACTTGGCTCGCAGGTCACGTAATCGGTCAAACCAATCAGCAAACGCGTCGGATTGGCGCACCTCGATCATATGTGTCTTATAGGACACGCTGTTCAATTTGTCAACTATACGACACAAGGTGAGAGAACTGGATCGCGGCTTCCAATCGTGGCAGTGTGTCAATATCCGAAATTCAGGAGCTTTGGATGCTATTTGAAATACCCGCCGACATCACCGCTTATCTCGCCACCCTCGATGCCTTTATCGAGGCGGAGATAAAGCCGATCGAGGCGCGCGACGACAATATCCGTTTCTTTGATCACCGGCGGGAGGATGCGCGGACCGATTGGGATCGTGCTGGCCTGCCCAATGAAACATGGTGGGCGCTGCTTGGTGAAATGCGGCGGGTGGCCGATGTGGCGGGGCATTACCGTTATGCCATTCCACGCGAATTTGGCGGACAAAACGGCTCTAACCTTGCGATGGCCGTGATCCGCCATCACCTCGCGCACAAGGGCCTTGGTCTGCACAACGATCTTCAGAATGAAAGCAGCATCGTCGGCAATCTGGTTCAGGTGCTGATGCTCCGCGATTTCGGCACGGCGCAGCAAAAGGCCGATTTCATTCCGCCGATGCTGGAAGGCAAGATGGGCTGGGCGTTCGGCCTGACCGAGGAACATCACGGATCGGACGCAACGCATATGGATACGCGCGCGGTTCCTGAAGTGCGCGGCGGCGTTGCCGGATACCGGATCGATGGCAACAAGATGTGGATCACCGGGGTCCACGTGACCAGCCATGTGATGACGTTTGCCCGGACATCGGGCGTGGACGGGAAGGCGCGCGGCATCACCTGCTTCGTCGTGCCGTGCGATGCGCCGGGTTTCGTGATTGGTGACTATCTCTGGACGTTCAATATGCCGACCGATCATGCTAAAATCCGTTATGACGGCGTCTGGGTTCCCGAAACCGCAATCCTTGGTGAATTGGACGCGGGCCTCGCGGTGGCGCAGCATTTCGTCCACGAAAACCGTATTCGTCAGGCGGCATCCTCGCTTGGCGCGGCGCAGTATTGCATCGACGAATCGGTCAAATATGCACGCGAGCGCAAACCCTTTGGCAAGGCGCTGGCGACCAATCAGGCGATCCAGTTTCCGCTGGTCGAACTGCAGACCGACGCCGAAATGCTCCGCCTCCTGATCTACAAGACCGCCGCCGAGATGGATACAATGACCAAACCCGAAGTCGCACTTCGCCTGTCCGACAAGGTCAGCATGTGCAATTACAAGGCCAATCGGCTGGTCTGCAACGCCGCCGATTTTGCGATGCAGGTGCACGGCGGCATGGGCTATTCGCGGCACAAACCATTTGAACATATCTACCGCCATCACCGGCGCTACCGGATCACCGAAGGGGCCGAAGAGATCCAGATGCGCAAAGTGGCGGGGCATATGTTCGGGTTTATGGGGGGCTGAACAAGGCCCCGCCCAACGATTTGCTCCCACTGTCGCAGCAACTGTGAAGCGGTTTGGCAAGGCCCGCGCCTATGTCGATTGCAGCGTGACGTTCGCCGGTTCGGGCGAACTCGTCGCCCACGCGGTGCTGGAATTTGCCTTTTGAAAAGCCTGCTGGTCATCTGGGTTTATAGATTTGGCTCTGCAGATTGACGGTGCGGATTTGATATGAACCAAGCCTTGCCGCCTGCATGATTATCCGCCACACAACGCGGCATGAACGAACTCTATTACGGCGATAATCTCGACGTCCTCCGCCGCAAGGTGGCAGGCGAAAGCGTCGATTTGTGCTACATCGATCCGCCGTTCAATTCGAAGCGCAATTATTTCCAGATCTACAACAATCAGGGCAGCGAGGATCGCGCGCAGGCGCAGGCGTTTGTCGATACGTGGAACTGGGGCGATGAGGCGATCGAGGGGATCGAATACATCCTCGACATCGAACGGCTCGCGCCTAAGGCAGGCGAAACGCGCTGGACCGAACAGACGGTCGAGTTGATCCGGGGGCTGGAAAAAGTGCTCGGGCGCGGCAGCCTGCTCGCCTATCTCGTCCACATGACGCTGCGGATCGTCGAAATCCACCGCGTCCTCAAACCCACCGGCAGCTTCTACCTCCACTGCGACCCGACCGCCTCACACTATCTCAAGCTGGTGCTCGATGCCGTGTTCTGCGGGCAGGGCGGGGATTTTCTGAATGAGATTATTTGGCGTCGCTACAGTCGTCCGAAAGGCTCGCAATTTGCTTCACGCCGGTTCGGGTGGGCAACCGACACAATATTCCTTTATGCAAAGGGCCAAGATCATTTCTTCGACGCCCTAGCAGCTAGGACGCCGCTGACGGCTGACGAGATCGTCAAAATGTATCCCAATATGGACGACAAAGGCCGCTACATGAGCGGTCCCATGCTCCGCTCAGATTCAATGGGACCGCGACCTAATCTGGTTTACGAATATAAGGATTACACCCCCGGCCAAGCAGGGTGGCGGATGACGCGCGAAAAGGTGGAAACGCTAGATAACGCCGGTGACGTTTACTGGACTTCAAGCGGCATACCCCGCCGCAAGGTGAGGCCGACAGAGGGGCACGGAGCAGTAATCGATAGCCTTTGGGAAGATGTCGAAGCAATTGGCTCGCAAGCCGCCGAACGCCTCGGCTATCCCACGCAAAAGCCCGAAGCCCTCCTCGAACGGATCATCAAGGCGTCGTCGAACGAAGGCGATACCGTCCTCGACGCCTATTGCGGGTGCGGCACCAGCGTCGCAGTGGCGCAGCGGCTCGGGCGGCGCTGGATCGGGATCGACATTACCTATCAGTCGATTGCGCTGATCCTCAAACGATTGGAGGATCGTTACCCCGATGACTGGCCCGCAATCGAGGCGCAGATCAAGCTCGACGGCGTGCCGCGCGATCTGGAAAGCGCGATGGCGCTCGCCAACCGCAAGGATGACAAGACGCGCAAGGAATTCGAGAAATGGGCGGTGCTCACTTTCTCGCGCAATCAGGCGCGGATCAACGAGAAGAAGGGCGCCGATGGCGGGATCGACGGGATCGCCTATTTCCTGCTCGACAAGGATACCAACGGCAAGGCGATCTTTCAGGTCAAGTCACGCCCCGGCAATCGCGGCGATCTCGCGACGCTCAATTCGGACCGGCAGCGCGAAAAGGCCGAGTTCGGGTTCCTGATCTGCACCAGCCTGCCGACCAAACCGATGCAGCAGGAAATCGACGCGGCGGGCAAGTTCAAGCATCCCTTGCTCAACCGCGAGGATGACCGCTTGCAGGTCATCACCGTCGCCGAATTGTTCGATTATGACGGGCGGCCCGGAACCCGCCTCGACCTCCCAATGGCGCGCGCCGACGCGGTCAAATCTGCTACGGCAAAAGGGGATGGGGACAAACAGGTGAGTTTGGATCTGTAGTGCTCTAGCCGAGGAGAGGGAGGTGTGATTTTTCAGGATGTTAAGGGTGAGCCGGTTATTGTCGCCCTGCCCGCACACTGTTTGCAGCCTCCTTTGAACAGATATGTACGGCTCGTCGCGGACACCATCAAGGAGCCACAGGAGATTTGGTATGAATGGATATCAACGCCGATCCCCGGGGTCGAGACTGTTTTCACTCTCGATGCTGCAACAGTCGTACGTCGTTACCTTGCTCGTTATTTGATAAATGATGAAATAATTGCACTGACCGTCATCACAACAATTGGCTGCGACGGCTGGGGAGTGCGTGATGTCGTGGTTGGCGAAGATGCGCAGGTGGCAGCACGGAGCGGAATTTTCGCCTATCGGGAAGGGGCAACATAAAGCCGATGAAAACCCTCCTGATCGTCTGGCATTCGCGCACCGGCGGCAGCGCGCAAATGGCGAGGGCGGCGGCGGACGGTGCTGCGGGTGAGTGCCACGTCCTCCTCAAGCCAGCTGAGGAAACGGCATCCCAAGACCTGCTGTTAGCAGACGGTTATGTCTTCGTCTGCCCGGAAAACCTCGCCAGCATGGCGGGCGTGATGAAGGACTTTTTCGACCGGACCTACTACCCCGTGCTCGGCCGGATCGAAGGCCGCCCCTATGCGACGATGATCTGCGCAGGATCGGACGGTGCCGGTGCTGCGCGCCAGATTGCCCGGATTGCTCAGGGCTGGCGATTGAAAGCGATTGCCGATCCGATCATCATCTGCACCAATGCGCAGACGCCAGAGGCAATTCTCTCGCCCAAGGACATTCCAGAAATTGACCTCGCCAAATGCCGGGAACTGGGGCAGGCGCTGGCAGCGGGGCTGGTGATGGGGATATTTTAAGGCCGGATGACAATGCCGATGCTTGGGTCCGCTGTGCCGTTGAGGGTGGTCAGGAATGCCACCTTTGCGGCTTCAAGGCCGTCCCGATGATCGACCGCCATGAACGCGTCGGTTACGCCCACGAAACGCATCCAGCTTTCCCCCACCGCCAATCCAAAGCCCTTTGGACCAAGATCCTTGATGGTTGCGGTCGCATGGTCGGGGGCGAAGAACAGAATCGGGGCAGGCCCGGTGAGCGGCGTCCTGTCGCCTGCTCCGCGCCCGTCAACATGGGTCGCCCCAACCAGGCAGGAATAGGCCAGCCGGTCGCCCAGATGGGTGTGGATCGCGGCCAAATGCGCTGAATTACCTGCAAAATCAACACTCACGGATGGCAAGGGTGCGATATCGCTGATCGCCTCATAGGCAAGAACTTGGTCATAAAGGCCGGTCCGTTCGACAAAGGCCACATTGCCCGCTGACGTCAGGCCAATACGTTTGATGGCAGGCGATTTATCCCGGGCAACCGATGCCAGTGCCATCGACGTTTTCGACGACGCACTGGTCATCACCAATTGCGCCGCGCCGAACCAGTTTTCGCGGCGGCACATCGCCTCGATCAGGAAACCTGTTTTGAACAGCGGTCCAAAAATCATCCGTGCATCTTCGCGGTTGGGCACATGTTCTGGGTCGGCGGCAAGGCGGCTATACTGGTTATAGATCGGGCTCATCGGCTGGCGGTGCGCGGCAGTATCTTGAAAGCCGCCCGCCGTCACGTTGCCCGGCAGCACGTCGAGATGGCTGCCCATCGGCAAATACCCATAAACCCGTTCTCCAACTGCAATGTCCGCGTGGTTGGACGCTGTGACCACCGCGTGGCCCCACATGGGAACGATGCCGTTGTCTTCTGATGCTGGGAAAAAATTCCAGTAGCCGAACATGTCACCAATCACAGCATAGGTGACATTGTTGGCGGTTACCGCAAAGCTTTCGATCTTCAACCGCGCCGCGCCGTCGGCCAGCTTTGCCTCCGGTCGCTCAACAATGTGCGCAACGGTCAACTTTGCTTTTTCGACTTCTACCACATGAGACATCGTGATTTCTCCAATTGCATTGGCGTGACGCTCTGTGCCTTTGCATCCCGTTTTCGGGGAGACATTATGGCACACAGTAATAATCGGCAACCCGGTCCAGCGCAAAGGAGAGGACTAGTCGACCGGCGCGCGCGGGCCATCCCAGCGCCTTTTCGGCAATGGGCATCGCTTCGCCCGCGCACACCACGCGCCACAACACATCGGACAGGCCCGGACCAGCGGCCGCAACCGCCTTTTCAAACCGTTGTTTCGCGGCAATCTGGACATGGGTGGCCGCGCCGTGATCCGCTGCCCCCCGTTTGTAGCCATCCAGACTGATAGTGTCCCATTGCATGGTGACGCGCGCGCCGAGCAAGG
>JANNWX010000245.1:0-19244 GCA_031409315.1 Sphingomonadales bacterium
GGACGGCGTATCACGCTCAGTGCAAAGATGGGCCAATGAGTCGCTATTTCTTCGCCCCAGCCCTTGCCTTGCTTTTTTCAACCCCGCTTCAGGCGCAGCAGAGCTTGAACCTGCGCGACGCCGATGTTCGCGCCTTCATTCAGGATGCGGCGCGGGTAACCGGGCGCAATTTCATCATCGACAGCCGGGTGAATGGCAAAGTTTCTGTGGTCACCGACCGGCCCTTGACGCGGTCTGAATATTTTGAAGTGTTCCTGTCCACGCTCCGCGCCAACGGGTTTATCGCAGTGCCGACAACCAGCGGTGGTTACCGCATCCAGCCAGCAGATACGGCCGCCGCCCAACCCGGCCAGGTTGGCAGTGCCGGTGCATCGCGCAACCAGTTCGTGACCGAAGTGTTCCGCCTGCGATCAATCGATGCATCGTCGGCGGTTGAAACATTGCGGCCACTCGTCAGCCGTGAAGGATCGGTCACCGCTAACCGGTCGGGCAATAGCCTCGTTGTTGCCGATTTCGCCGATAATATCCGCCGGATTCGCGCATTGCTTGGCCGGATTGACAGCGAAAGTGCGGCCACCGAATTAATTGCCCTCAAAAACGCCGGGGCGCGTGAAATTGCGACGTCGCTGCAACAGCTTGCCACCGGCGGGCAGACGGCGGGGGATGCTGGTCGCACCGGCGTTGCGGTTGTGGCAATTGACAGCAGCAATTCCATCGCCCTGCGCGGCGACCGGGGAACCGTTGGCCGGTTCGCCGCGATCGCCCGTGATCTTGATAAGCGCGCCGCGAGCGGAACGGAAATCCGCGTCCTCTGGCTTCAGCATGCTGACGCGGAAAAATTATTGCCTGTGCTCCAGCAACTGGTCGGTCAGAGCGGATCACCTGCTGTTGCGGTTTCATCCGGAGCAGCCGCCACGCCGGGCCAGACGGCGGCACCTGTGGCCGGGCAGGTCAGTGCTGGTCGGGCGGCACCCGTCATCGCACGCTATGAAGGGGCCAATGCCATTATCATTTCAGCCCCGGCTGATATGCAACGGACATTGGGAGAAGTGGTTCGCCAACTCGACACACGGCGCGAGCAAGTTCTGGTCGAAGCCATCATCGTCGAAATTTCGGATAGTGCAGCGCGCAAGCTTGGTGTCCAGTTTCTGCTTGGCGGCTTGCCAGGCAGCAACATTCCGTTCGCTGCGACCAATTATTCAAATACCGCGCCCAATCTGTTGACGATTGCCGGTGCGGTAGGCGCACGCGAACTCGACCGCAGCACGACGATCGTCAATGGCACGACAACGACAACCACGACGGGCAATGGGACAAGTGACCAATTGGCTCAGGCAGCGGTCACCTCTATCCTTGGGGCGACCGGCGGCTTTGGCGGTTTTGCGACCAATGTTGGTAAGAATGGCTTGTTCGGCACGATCATCAACGCGGTGAGCCAGGACAATAAATCTAACATCTTGTCCACGCCGTCGGTGCTGACGCTTGATAACCAGGAAGCAAAAATTCTTGTTGGTCAGGAAATCCCGATCACCACGGGCGAGCAGCTGGGCCAGAATTTCGATAATGCGTTCCGCACGGTCCAGCGCCAGAATGTGGGAATCCAGCTTGAGGTCAAACCGCAAATCAACGCGGGAGGGACAATCAAATTGTTCATCCGGCAGGAAGTCAGCTCGATTGCCGGTCCGGTATCGTCGAATTTTTCCGATCTGATCCTCAACAAGCGCGAAATCCAGACAACTGTCACCATCGACGACGGCCAGATCGTGGCGCTCGGCGGTTTGCTTGATGATAATGAACGGCGAACGATTGAGAAAATCCCGCTGCTCGGCGATATTCCAGGGCTTGGCCAATTATTCCGGTCCAAAGCCAAATCTCGTCAGAAGACCAATTTGATGGTGTTCATCCGACCGACCATATTACGTTCGGCAGAGGATGCCCGCGCGCTCGCGGAGCGCCGCTACGGCTATGCGCGCGCGCAACAGCGTCTCTTGCGCCCCGATGAAGAGCCCAGCCTTGATGAACTGGTGCGTGATTATATGGGGGCAGTTCCGCCAATTCCAGACGATATACCGGCGGATTCCGAGCCGATCCAGCCCGAGATCATCATCCCCACAGTCAAAACGACCACGATCCCGATCCGCCCGGTTGATGATCCTTTGGCCAAACCAAAACCGTGACCGACGCGGCCGGGATTGATGGTAATGCGGCGCAAACGGCCCCGCTTCCTGTCATTCCTTATGCGTTCGCGCGACAGTTTGGCGTTGTTTTGGACGATTGCGAAAGCGCCGATCCGTCAGTTGCACTGCGCGAAGGCGCTGATCCTTTCATCTTACTTGAAGTGCGGCGACATTTGGGTTGTTCGTTCACCGTCGAACATGTGTCAGCGACACGTTTTGATGACTTGCTTTCGACACGCTATATGATGGACGGCGAGGCGGCGGCGATGGCGGCTGGTTCGCTTGGTTTGGGCGACGATCTTGATCTGATCGCTGGCGGTTTGCCCAGCGCAGAAGACCTGCTTGATACAAGCGATGATGCCCCGGCAATCCGCCTGATCAACGGGATCATCGCAGACGCGGCGCGGCGCGGCGTTTCGGATATCCATATCGAACCCTATGAAAGCGGGATGGTGGTCCGCATGCGAATTGACGGTATTTTGCGCGAAACGTTACGCATGCCAGCCCATGTAGCGCCGGTCATTGTCAGCCGGATCAAGGTGATGGCACGTCTTGATATTGCCGAACGACGGGTGCCGCAGGATGGCCGGATCAGTTTGACTCTGGGTGGAAAACAGCTCGACGTGCGCGTGTCAACGCTGCCTGCGCGCGCGGGTGAACGGGTTGTGCTGCGGATTTTGGACAAGGAAAATGCCGGGATCAGCCTTGATGCCCTAGGTATGACACCGACGAGTGTGGCGGTGTTGCGCGAAGCTTTGGCGGAACCCAATGGCATCATACTCGTCACCGGCCCAACCGGATCTGGCAAGACGACGACGCTCTATTCAGCTCTTCGCCTTCTCAACGATGGCACTCGTAATATCCTGACCATCGAAGATCCGGTTGAATATGCAGTCGACGGGGTCGGGCAAACGCACGTCAATCCAAAGGTTGGTCTGACCTTCGCGGCAGGTTTGCGAGCCATCCTGCGGCAGGACCCTGATGTGGTGATGGTCGGCGAAATCCGCGACCGGGAAACAGCCGAAATCGCGGTTCAGGCGTCGCTGACCGGGCATCTCGTGCTGTCGACTGTTCATACCAATGATGCGGCCGGGGCGATTACCAGAATGCGTGATTTGAAGGTTGAGCCGTTTCTGCTCGCGTCGACGCTACGTGCGGTCATTGCCCAGCGCCTTGTGCGTAAACTGTGTCCGGAGTGCCGACGTCCCGAGCCAACGGGCACTATGGTTGCGGGATTGCTCGGGCTGGACCCGGCGACAAATATCTATGCAGCCGCCGGATGCCCGGCCTGCGAGAATAGCGGATTCAAAGGGCGTATTGGCGTCTTCGAGGCGATTCGTATCGATAACATTATCCGCAATTTGATTAACGACGACGGCGGCGAAGATGCCATCGTGCGCCATGCCTTTGCTGATGCGCCAGACCTTACCGCAGCAGCGCGGATGCTCGTCGTTGAGGGGTTGACGACTGCCGAAGAGGCCGTTCGCATCACGCGACGGGGGGCTGTCGATGCTTGATTTTGACTATCGCGCAATCGATGTTGCCGGGCGCGAACGGCAAGGTCGAATCCGCGCAACGACGATTGAAAAGGCCCGGGTAGGTCTAAGTGAGCGCCAGCTTTATGTCGTCGCGCTGGAACGGGGCGCTGGCGGGGGCGAGCGGGCAGAACCCTTGCTGTCGAACGTTACGTTCATCCGCAAGACCATATCGGCCAAACAACTGACATTGTTCACGCGACAATTGGCGACGTTGGTGCAGGTGACGCCGCTTGAGGAATCGTTGCGGACAATCGCGCTCCAGACAGAACAAGCCCATGTCCGCAAGGCAATTTCTGCGGTGCACGGCGGCGTATTCGAGGGACGCAGGCTTGCCGACGCAATGGCGCGGGAAGGGAAAAGCTTCCCCCCACTCTACTGTGCAATGGTGTCGGCGGGGGAAAGTGCCGGGACATTGCCGATCATATTGGAACGATTATCTATCCTGCTCGAACGACAGGCGACGATCAGATCCAAAATCATCACTGCGCTGGCCTATCCCATTGTCCTTGCCGTGGTCGCTATGGCCGTGGTTGGTGCGCTGATGGTTTTTGTTGTGCCAAAGGTGGTCGAACAATTTGATACAGTCGGCCAGCAATTGCCACTGTTGACGCGCATTGTGATTGGTCTTTCGGGATTTCTTGGTTCCTATTGGTGGGCGCTCCTTGGTTCCTTGCTGTTGACAGCCATATTCGGCTGGCGGGCGCTAAGCGATGCTGGCGTGCGGCTCCGATTTGATCGGGGGCTGCTGCGCCTGCCGCTCATCGGACGGGTGATCCGTGATCTTCATGCCGCGCGGATAGCCCGCACTCTGTCAACGATGGTGGCTAGTCGGTTGCCGCTTTATGAAGGCGTTCTGCTGACCAGCCAGACAGTCCACAACCGGGCGCTTCAAGCCGCATCGAACGAGGTTGCGGACGCCATTCGCGGCGGCGGCAGCCTTTCGGCTGCTCTCAAACGCACCGGCCATTTTCCGGCCCTGCTCGTCTATCTGGCAGCGTCTGGGGAATCGTCTGGCCAGTTGGATGTCATGCTTGAACGGGCCGCGGATTATCTGGAACGCGAATTTGATACCTTTACGGCCACCGCCTTGTCGATGCTTGAACCTGCGATTATCGTCATGATGGGCAGCATTGTTGCGGCAATCGTGCTATCGATATTGCTCCCCATTCTCCAACTCGAAACGCTTGCAGGCGTATGAGGTCTATTTTGCACAAGTTTGAACTTAATGATCGCTCGGTCGAGACCCCGGCCGAACACGGCTTCACGTCTTTGAAACGTTCCGCCGAACACGGCTTCACTTTGATCGAGCTGATGGTTGTGATCGTGATCCTTGGCCTGTTGGCGACCGTGGTGGTGATAAACGTCTTGCCCAGCCAGGACCGGGCGATGGTTGGCAAGGCGAAGGCCGATATTGCTTTGATCGAACAGGCGCTTGAAATGTACCGCCTGAACAATCTAACTTACCCCGGACCGGCGGACGGATTGCAGGCACTGGTAACGCCGCCCGCTGGGCTGGCACAGCAGCAAAATTATCAACCCGGGGGGTATATCAAGAAACTGCCCAAAGACCCCTGGGGGCGGCCTTATGTCTATGCAAATCCCGGCAGGCGCGGTGTGGTCGACCTATATTCGCTCGGTGCTGATGGTGCCGAGGGTGGCGAGGGTGAGAATGCCGATATTGGCAACTGGGAATAAGGCCGAACACGGCTTCGGGTTTTCGCAGTGTTCCGCCGAACACGGCTTCACGTCTTTGAAACGTTCCGCCGAACACGGCTTCACTTTGATCGAGTTGATGGTTGTGATTGCGGTCATCGGGCTGATGTCAGCGGCGGTGATTTTCAATCTTCCTGACCCGCGAGGGCGGGTGATTGACGAAGCCGAACGATTTGCTGCCCGGGCAGCAGCAGCGCGCGAAGACGCCATCATGACCGCGCGAGACGTGCGGGTGCGGGTGTCGCCCAGGGGCTATGGCTTTGATCGGCTGCGCCGCAGTAAATGGACTGAGATTACCGATAAGCCACTTGGTGCGGCGCATTGGGCTGACGGCACACGGGCTGAAACGGCGGAGATCATCTTTGATTCAACGGGAACGACGGACACAGCGGACCGCGTCGTCATTACCCGCAATGGCACCAGCATCCACGTTCGTTTTGATCCGGGTGGGATGATCTTTGTTGGCGGTTGACACGCGCCAAGACCGGGGCTTCACCCTGATCGAAATGCTGGTTGCGCTTGCAGTTTTCAGCCTTGCGGCGCTGGCATTGCTCCGGTTGCAAGGTGCGACCTTGCGGAATGCAGCTGACATCGAGACACGGACCCTTGGCCAGATTGTCGCCAATAATATTGCAGTAGGGGCGGTGAGCGATCCTGTTGCTCCGCCACTTGGCGCGCAAAGCGGGGTCGTGATGAACGGCGGCAGAAACTGGCGCTGGACGCGGGTTACTGCACGCACCGCTGATGCCCGGATCGTACGGATAGACATCGTCGTGTCCGATGAATTCGGTCGCACGGGCGCTGGACTTCGCCTTGCAAGGACCGTGCGGTGACGGGCGCACGCAACAATGATACGGGATTTACCTTGGTCGAATTGGTCGTTGCCCTGTTCATATTTGCCATGCTCGCCTCTGCCGGGATTGGCCTTCTGAGGTTCAGTGCGCAGGCGCAGAGTGCGACCAAGGCGAGGTTGGATGATATCGCGGGCGAACGTCGCCTCTCGGTTCTGCTCGCCAATGATCTGGCCCAAGTCTTACCGCGCACCAGCCGGGATGTTAACGGCGGGTCGTTGCCTGCCTTTCGCGCGCGCGCTGGCAACGAACTGATGGCCTATGTGCGCGGCGGTCGGTCAAACGGCACCGGAGTCGCCCGAAGCGCGTTACAAACCACGACGTGGCGGCTTGCCAATGGCCGGCTGGAACGGATCACCCATCCAATGGTTGACGGTGCGGCACCAGTGGAGCCGGTCGTTCTGGCCCGTGATATCGTGCGCGCTGAGATCCGGTTTCGTCAGGCTGGGCAGTGGCGGTCAGACTGGTCACCTGTCGCCCTGAATGCGCTGCCAAACGCTCTTGAACTCACGCTCACCCGCAAAGGCAGGGCTCCGCTCACGCGGATGTTCATCGTGGGAGCCGGATATTGAACCCGCCTGCCCCTGAACGCGGCGCGGCGCTGCTAAGTGTGTTGATGCTGGTTGCGGTGATCGCCGTGATCGCGGCACTTTCGCTTGAGAGGATGAGGATCGCAACGCGCCAGTCGATCAATTTGGCGGCAATGGATCAAGCACGGGCCTATGGCTTTGCAGCTGAGGCATTAGCGACGATTCGGATAGGAGATATGATCGCGCGCGACGCCGCCAAGACAACGCTTGCCGGGGGTTGGCTTGGTCGCGACATTCCGTTTCCGATTGATGAAGGCACGGCGCGGGCCACGCTTACGGATGGGGGCAATTGCTTTAACGTCAACAGCATTGTCACTGGGCAGAGCGGGCAGCCTCTGGTGGCAAGACCGACAGCAATTAGCCAATTTGAAGCCTTGATGGTGGCGATTGAAATCCCCTCTGGCGATGCCGCGCCGATCGCAGTAGCGCTGGCCGATTGGGTGGATAGCGATTCTACGCCGTTGCCCGGCGGCGCAGAAGATGCCAGTTACGGGCGCGCAACAACACCCTATCGCACGGCAAATAGCATGATGGCCGACGCGAGCGAGGTGCGCGTGCTCGCCGGAATGACGCCGGCAATTTACGCGAAATTGCGCCCTTGGCTCTGCGCGCTGCCCGTGACCGACCTGTCACCGATTAACATCAATACTATTTTACGCGAACAAGCGCCGCTCATTGCCATGCTGGTGCCACAAAGGCTGGACATCGGAACAGTTAGAAGGATGATCGACGCGCGCCCGCAGGATGGCTATGGCAATGCGATGATTTTTTGGAGCCTCCCTGCGCTTTCGGGCCTGACCCCTTCTCCCGAAGTGATCGGGCAGACACAGATTAAAACCCGGTGGTTCGTGCTTGATCTGTCGGTTGATCTGTCGGGGGCCGAATTGCGCGAGACCGCCCTCATTGATGGCGAACGGGCACCGGCGCGGCTTGTTCGTCGCGCCTATGGCGATCCGTCATGAAACGGATTCATGTTCTTTTTGCAGGTGAAACGACGCCTTGGATCGCCATCGAAAATGGGGTTGTTGCCGAGCGGGGGGATGATTTTTCCGAACTTGTGCGCACGCAAGATGATCGGTGTATCCTGATTGCGCCTGCCGGATGCGTTGCTTTCCATGAACGCGATCTTCCAGATCTGTCACCGGCACAAGCAATGGCCGCGGCGCGACACATGCTTGCGGAAAAAAGTCTGCTGTCGCCAAGCCAATTGATCATGGCGTGCGGGGAACAGCAGCAGGGTGATCCCCCGCGACCCGTTGTGCTGGCGGCAAGAACTGACATTGTTGGCTGGATCAACGCCTTTGATCCCGATGTTATCCTGCCCGTTGCCGTGCTGCTTCCCCGTCCTGAAAAGGGTTATGTGCGCGCGATACTAGCCCATGAAACGGTGTTGCGGGGTTGCGGGACGGGCTTTGCAGAAGACGATCATCTGACCCCGATCCTGATCGGTGACGCACAGGTTGAAACGCTGGGCAAGTCGGCATTGGAAGCGGCGCTTGTCAAAGGGGTCACCGATCCGCCACTCAATTTGCGGCGAGGCGAATTTGCAAAACGACGCCCGTGGTCGTTCGACAGGGTTTGGATTCGGCAGATGGTTGTGCTTGGTGCGGCGATACTGGGCGTGACTTTGGCCATTCCTGTTGTCCAGATTGTCCGGCTGAACTGGCAAAGTATCACGCTGGAAGAAACGAGCGCATCTTTAGCGCAGGCGGCGCTAGGCGGAAATGTGCCGCCCGAAACCGCGCTTGCGGTTCTTGATGCTCGGCTGTCGGCGCTGCGTGGTGGGGGTGCGGGCTTTGCAAATACAAACGCGGCGGTGATGCGTGCTCTCGAAGCTACGGCCAATGTCGAACTTGTGCAGATGGGCTTTGATCCAGATGGCACGATGCGACTCTCTGTCCGGGCGACGTCGGCTGCGGAAATTGGCGCGCTGCGTAGCAAATTCCGGACCGCCGGTCTTGAGGTTATTGCAGGTCCGGTCAATCTCAGCCAGACGCAGCCGGTGGTCGACATACAGGTGCGGGGCCAATGATCGTGGCCACCAGAAATTGGTGGGCCGACCGATCGGTGCGTGAAAGAGCGATGCTGTCAGTCATGGCGGCGGCACTTTTCCTGTTTGCTGGCTGGTTTGCCGTCGTGTCTCCGCTTGTGTCAGGGGCCAGGGCGGCCCTGGCCCGGCACGACGAGGCGGTGGCAAATATCGCCACCGTCAAAGTCAAAGTCGCGGCGCTTAAATCATTAACGGGGGCAGCGCCCGCACCGCTCGGCGCGCCGGTTTCTGCCTTTGTAGGTCTTTCGGCAACCGACGCCGGATTTCAACTGGCACGCGCCGATTCTGTTGGCACCGATTCTGTGGCTGTTACAATTGAGGCAGTCAAAAGCCCGGCTCTGTTTGGTTGGATCGCCTTGCTTGACCGGCGCGGAATCTATGTTGAGCGGTTGACTATCCGGACAAACAGCGATGCGACGCTGGCTGTCGAAGCGACGCTGAAGGCGCGGGAGATATGAATCGGCGTCACGCGGGACTAGTATTCACTGCTCTTTTTCTTTGCTGTCTCACGGCTTTTTTCCCATTGCGCCTTGCCCTTGTTCTGGCCGGACCATCAGGACTGCTGTTCACTGCGCGCAGCGCCGAGGGCAGTGTTTGGAACGGTGTTCTGCATGATTTAAGTTTTGACACTGTTTCGCTTGGTGATTTTTCTGCAAAACTGTCATTCTGGCGCCTGTTCACGGGCGAGGCCGCCATCGCACTGCGCAGTCACGACGATCCCGCGATGCGCGGCACACTGCGGGCTTCATACGATGGATTTGGTGCCAAGGATGTGCGTGCCGGATTGTCTCTGCCGGGGGCCTTCGATCCGATCCCCGTTGAAACGGTTGAATTGACGGGCGTTCATGCTTTTTTTGCCAATCAGAAATGTGTGTCTGGAGGAGGGCAAGTGCGGGTTACGCTGGCGCGCGACGTGGCGGGGATACCGCCGGGCCTACCGCTTGTGGGCTCGCTCCGCTGTGACGGCGATATGCTTGCACTATCGTTGACGAGCGACGCCGGCGCAGAACGGGTCATGTTGCGTGTTGCGGCAAATGGATATTATTCGGTCAAACTGATCGTGCGTGCGCAAGGACCGGGGATGGCATCGGGTCTCAGCATCGCCGGCTTTCGCGAAACGGCTGTTGGTTATGTGCTCAGCCATGCAGGGCGGCTCTGACTTCAACGGCAACCGCTGTCATTAAAATGTCATGCAAATGCTGCTGAACTGTCATTGTCTGGGTTTAGTGCAGACCATGAACTGGGTGAGCGAGTCGCCTGGCCATATGCAACTCAGGGGCAGTCATGAAGAATAAAACCAAAGTGCTGATCGCGGTTCTTGCCGTCAGCGTGGCCATTCCGGCGTTGGCGCAGATGCGCCGCAATATCCGGATTGTCGGATCATCCACCGTCTATCCATTCACCACGGCCGTTGCTGAACGTTTTGCGCGCACCAACCCAGGGGTACCCACGCCGATTGTTGAATCAACCGGCACTGGCGCTGGAATAAAATTATTCTGTGCGGGCGTCGGTGGCGGGCACCCCGACATCGTCAATGCATCGCGCCGGATCAAGCTGTCCGAGTTCAAACTCTGTGCGGCAAACGGCGTGACGCAGATTACTGAAGTGCAAGTTGGCCTTGATGGATTGACACTTGCGGCGGCGAAAAACTCACCGCTAAACGGTGTTGCATTAAAAGATATCTATGTGGCAATTGCTAAGACGCCTTACGGTAAACCAAATACCGCCAAGACGTGGAAAGATGTCAACAGCAGCCTTCCCGCCCTTCCGATCCGGGTATATGGCCCGCCAACGACCAGCGGCACCCGGTCTTCACTGGAAGATCTGTTCATGATTCCGGCGTGCGAAGCCAGCGCGGCGATGGTTGCCATGAAGAAAACCAACGAAGCCAAATATAACAGCATCTGCAAGGGCGTCCGCGAAGACGGTGCCTATATCAACGCGGGCGAAAACGACAATCTGATCGTTCAGAAGCTTGAGGCAAACTCCGGCACTGCTGGTCTTTTCGGCTATAGCTATCTGGAAGAAAATGCAGGTCGCCTGAAGGGTATTTCGATCAACGGGGTCGCGCCATCCTACGCTGCTATCTCCTCGTTTAAGTATCCCGGCGCGCGGGCGATGTTCATCTATGTAAAGAACCAGCATGCCAAAGCCATTCCAGGGATCAAGCAGTTTGTGGCCGAATATGTCCGCGAATCAACGTTTGGACCGCGCGGCTACCTCATCTCACGCGGTCTGATTGCCAGCCCCGACGGGTCGCGCGTGCGCGCAACCAAGCTCGCGGTCACTTTGACCCCGATGAACACCGCCGGGTTGAAGTAATCACAGCTTTCGGTATCGGGGCGGGCATTGATATGCCCGCCCGCCATTCCAACAATTAGAAATTCAGGGAAGTTCGATGAAAAAGCACCTTATGATTGCAGCATTGCTTGGCAGTGCTGCCCTTATTCCGGCGACGCCGGTCTATGCGCAAGCAGTTGAAAAAGAAGCCGAGCCGCCTGCCGATGCGCCGTCCGCCGATGATCCTTCGGTTTTGACAGTTGGTGCCGAAGAAATGCAGGCATCCTCATCGGACGCGCGCGCCGCCCTTTTGGAAGCGCAGATCGAATCGATGCAGGCGCAGCTTGACGCGCTGAAGAAAGAAGTCACTAAAGCGTCCCCGAGCTGGAAGGGCGCACCGCAATGGGAAGACAAGGATAAGGGGCTAAGCTTCAAAATCCGGGGTCGTTTGATGTATGACGTTGGTTATGTGAATGATCCCGGCGCAACACCGATCGCAGTTTCACCAACACAAGATTTGGGCTTTAACAGCCGCATCCGCCGTGCGCGCCTTGGCGTAGAAGGCGGCCTTGGCTCTGGCTTCACCTACAAGGTGGAGGCCGATTTCGCCAACAGCGCGGTCAGTTGGGCCGATGCCTTCCTTGAATATAAAGGCAAAGGACCGTTTTCGGTCCGCGTCGGCCATTTTGAAACATTCCAGAGTTTGGAACAAATCACGTCATCGCGTCACATCATGTTCCTTGAACGCGCGCAGATGAATGATGCGTTTGGCCATGCCCGGCGGCTCGGCGCGGCGGTTGGTTTTGACCAAGGCGATTTTCTGTTCAGAGCCGGTGTTTTCAACGATACGATCAACGCCGATTTGAACAATGATGAATGGCTGTTCGGCGCGCGCGCCGTTTGGGCCCCGAAAATGGGCGCGAACCAGCTGCATTTCGGGGTGAATTATCAGCACCGCGAATTTTCGAATACCGCGCTCAATTTCCGCTACCGTGCACGTCCATTCCTCACAACGACAGGCACCCGCTTTGTTGATACCAACACCTATGCCGCCAAAAGTGACGATGTGTTCGGTATCGAAGCCGCCGGCGTGTTCGGGCCGTTCCATGTTGCTGCCGAAGCGCAGTGGGTGAAGCCAAGCACGTATGATACCACGGCCGTATTCGTGGTTGGCGAAGTTCCCGGCACAACCAACCGGTTGAGCGCCGACCCCAGCTTTTCAAGCTATTATGCTGAAGTCGGCTATTGGTTTACCGGCGAAACCCGGGGATATAAAAAGGGTGAATGGGACCGCACAAAGCCTCTTAAAGGCTTTGACAAAGGCGGCTTTGGCGCTCTTGGCATGAACCTGCGCTATGATTATCTCGATCTGGGCGACAGCGTTCTTTACACCGGCGGCGCGGGCACCAGCACTTCGCGCGGCGGCACGCAGACGGGATATCTTGCCAGTCTTGTGTGGCAGCCGATCGATTATGTCCGGGTAACGGCGCAATATGCGCATGCCGCAATTGAGGGTGGGCCATTTGCGTCACTCGTCAAGCCGGTTTCGACGGCTGCAATCAACGACCGTAAATATGGTGTCGATACATTTGCCATGCGGTTTGCGTTCGACTGGTAACGCCGGACACACGCTTTTCGCCCTGCTGTCATCCCCTCCCCTTGGCAGGACGGAAAAACTGGGCCATTCTCCCGCCACGAACAGCAGGAGAATGGCCCATGTTGCGTTACGGTCTTGGAATAGTTCTGGCGGGGGTGTCGGTATCGGCGCTTGCCCAATCGGCACAGGGTGATGTGTCGGTCACCATCTATAACAATAATCTCGCGCTCGTGCAGGATGTCAGGCAATTGAGTTTGCCGCTTGGCGTGTCTCGTCAGGAATTTCCTGACGTGTCGGCGCAAATCCGGCCGGAAACGGTCACTTTGTCGGGCGAAGGCTTTGGCATTGTCGAACAGAATTTCGATTATGACCTGCTGTCGCCGGGATCGCTGATGCAGAAAGCGGTCGGGCAGACTGTCACGCTTTTGCGCACCAATCCGGCCACTGGCGCGGAAACGCGTGAGCGGGCAAAGGTGCTTGCGGTCAATGGCGGCGTCGTCATCCAGATTGGCGAGCGGATTGAGGTGCTGCGCGATGACAATCTGCCGGTTCGGGTGATTTTCGATTCGATCCCGCCCAATCTGCGAGCCAGACCGACCCTGTCGGTCACGTTGGAAGCCGTGCGGGCGGGGCCACGGCCCCTTTCGCTGAGCTACCTGACCACAGGCTTGGGCTGGAAAGCCGACTATGTTGCCATGTTTGATGAAAAGCTTGGCAAGATTGATATGCAGGGCTGGATCACGCTGACCAACAATAGCGGCACGACCTTCAACAAGGCAGAGACGCTGCTGGTCGCAGGCGAAGTCGGTCAGGTTCAGCAAGGCTATGGCGGGCGCGGTTATCAACCACCACGACCTCAGGGCAACAGGATGGGCGTGGAAACCGGCAGCCGCGAACAATTGGGTGATTTCTACCTTTATCCGATCAAGGACCGCACGACGATTGCCAGCGCCCAGACCAAGCAGGTCAGCTTTCTTGATGTTTTGGGGGCCAACGCCGCCAAGGCCTATGAATATCGTAACGAATGGCTTGGCGCACAGGGCGAGGCGCAAAGCGTTGCCACCGTCCTGAAATTCACCAGCGCGCGGGCAGGCGGGATTGGCGATGCGTTGCCCGCAGGCACCGTTCGGGTCTATATGCGCGACGCACGGGGGCAGGCGCAGTTCATCGGCGAAAACAGCATTCCGCACACTCCGGGCGGTTCAGCACTTGGCCTGAAAACCGGCGAGGCGTTTGATGTGAAGGTTCAGCCCATCGTCGAAAAGAGGGAAAAGATTACACTCGACGAATGGGAAAAAACCGGGCGTTACCGGATTACCCGTCCTGAAGGCACCACAACGACGGTCACCGTAGAAGCGCAAAAGGAATATTGGCGCACGACGATGCGCTACATCGTCACCAATGCTAAATCGCAGCCGGTGACTGTCGATGTTGTGCAGGCAGGGCTCAACCAATATTGGTATGCCAATGACACACGCATCCCCAGTGAGAGCATCAAGGGGGAACAATTGAACGCCAATGAGCGGATTTGGAAAGTGCCGGTTCCCGCCAACGGTGAAACCGTGCTGACGGTCAGTTTCGATTCGCGTTATTGAGTGCGGCGCTGTGCGGCTTGCGCTAATTCTTGCTGGCTTGGCCGCCGCCGTACCCCTTGCGGCGCAGACGATTGTTACGTCACAGGCGCCCGATACCGTCTCGGTTACGATTTACCGTGATCCGGGTCGGTCAAGCGAGGATGCGCTTAATTTGGAGGATCTGACCGGTTTCGCCTTGATCACCGAAACCCGCACGCTCGATCTGCCGTCGGGCGAAGTCACCATTCGTTTTGAGGGCGTGGCCAGCGGCATCCAGCCTGAAAGCGCCATCGTTCTAGGTGCGCCGGTCAAGGAAAAGAACCGTGATCGGCGACTGTTGTCGCAGCGCGGGCTGATCGATGCTTTCACCGGACAAAAAGTCATCATCCGCCGGACCGATGCAGCGACGGGCAAGGCAAAGGAGGAAGTCGGCACCATTCGGTCACGGCCAGACGGGTTGATCCTGCAAACCGCCGCCGGGTTCGAATCTTTATACTGCACCGGACTCGATCAAACTTTGATCTTTCCCGGGGTGCCAAAGGATCTGGTGGCAAAGCCGACTCTGTCTGTCCTGACCCGCGATCAGGCGGGGGGCAGGCAGACGATCAGCCTGTCCTATCTCGCAGGCAATTTTGACTGGCAGGCCAATTATATTGCTGAATTGTCTCCGGATGCCAAAACGGTGGACCTGTTTGCCTGGCTGACCATGGCCAGCGCCGACGACACCAGCTTTGTTGATGCCAATGCCTATGCTGTTGCGGGAACAGTGTCGAAGGGTGAAGGCGCCGCTGATGACGGTGAAAACCCATATGCGGCAGACGATATTGATATCTGGCATCAATGCTGGCCGTCGGGAACCACGACGAGCATTCCGCCGATCCCGCCGCTACCGCCACCTTATTTACCCGCGCCCGCGCCGGTGATGATGCGGATGATGTCGGCGGAAGCGGCGATGGATGCTAGCGCCATCATCGTGACGGGCGCGAAACGCGCGGAGCAGGAGGATCTGGGTGATCTGAAACTCTACCGGATTCCCTTCGCTGTCACCGTCGCTGCCCGCAGCCAGAAGCAGGTCGCCTTTCTATCAAAACAGAAGGTGAAGGGCGATATGATCTATAGCAGCCGGTTTGCAGGCGGTGGAAATGCAGATGTCGAATTGCTCTACCGCGTCCAGAACAAGAAGGAAGATGGTTTGGGAGAGGCTTTGCCGTCCGGTCAGGTCGCGCTGTTTCAGGCAGCGTCCGGTCGACGGATGCTGGTCGGCGAAACCGGTCTGTCCGACAAAGCGATTGGCGAAGAGGTGGAATTTGCCTTCGCCAAGGCAAATAATGTGTCGGTGTCAGTTGATGACAGTGAAAAGCGGACAAAGAATTCGCAACGCCAAACCCTGACTGTGTCCAATGCCAACCCCTTCCCGATCACCTATGAAGCCGAATTCCAGGATGACGATTCCGTCCGCTATGCCAATTTTGGTGGGCAAACGTTTCGCAAGAAAGGCAAGACGGTCTGGCGGACCATTGTGCGGGCCAATGGCGACGGCAAGCTGTCGTTCCGCCAAATTGTCGCCGATTAGAATCTTTTCGATTAGCCTTCTGGCAATGCCCGTGGCCTGAAATCATCATCCAGCGCAACAAAGGTGAACACGCCGGTCGTCACCTTTTGCTGGTCTGCGCCGCGGTTGCGTTCGGCGATCACATCCAGACGGATGGCAATCGATGTCCGTCCGCGCCGTTCGATACTGGCATAGATGGAAACCAGATCGCCGAGCAAGATTGGCTGGATGAACTCCATCGCCTCAATCGCGACCGTGGCGCAGCGCCCGTCGGCCATGCGTCCGGCAACAATGCCGCCTGCGCGGTCCATCATCGCCAGCACCCAACCACCAAAGATATGGCCGTTGGAGTTAATATCGCTCGGCACGGGAACAACGCGCAGGACGGGGCTTAAAATGCCATCAGTCATTCCTGATCCTTAAACGGATCTTCGATAGTTTCATCATGGCCGCTACTCGATGATAGAAACACCAGTCCCATTAACGCCGCTGCGAGCAAGACCGCAAAGAAAACCCCGCCAGCGGTTAAAGCCGCCATCGCGATGGGGATCGGGCCGATCATCAGATAAAGGCCGCCCAGCCCAAGTACGACGGCTGTGAGGGATGCGAGCACCATCCAGCGCATCAACCGTTTGTAGCGGCCCCAAGCGAAGTCGGGATTATCGAGTTTGGAGGGCGGAATGTGCATAGGTCCTTCCCTTTGCGCCCATTTCGTGGGACCATCAAGCAAGAGACTCGGGGTAAAGGGCTGATGCAATGACAATCAGGGCAATACTCGACGGCAAAGGCCATGTTGTGGTTGGCATATCGGGCAATGCGAGCGTGACCGAGGCAGTGGCAATGCTCGCCGAAAAGCGGATTGGCGCCTTGCCTGTTGTTGACGGCGACCAAGTGTGCGGTATTTTTTCCGAACGCGATGTGATTTACGGGCTGGCAAAGACCGGCACCGGAGGCTTATCGGGCAAGGTGTCTGACGTGATGACAGCGCCGCCAGTGACAGTCACGTCGGATACAGCTGTCATGTCGGCATTGTCGCTGATGACCAAAAGGCGGATCCGCCATCTGCCGGTGGTTGATGATGGGGTTCTGGTCGGGTTCATTTCGATCGGCGACCTTGTCAAATACAGGATTGACCGGATTGAATCCGAAGCAGCGGCGATGCGCGACTATATCCAGATGTCCTGAAGGGCAGGTCTGATTTCAGGCCTGAGAAAGCAAAACAGCCGAATCTTTCTTTACGACCATAATGTAAGGCTCTGTGATTGTGGACGGTGAGAATGTCCACAGCAGCCCTAAATACACCGCGCCGCCAACACATACCAACAGTGCCAGTTCTGCCGGAGCCGGAAATTGCGTTACAAATTGAGAAACGACGGTAACCGCCACCGCCATCACGGCTGCCGCGGCAAGGCTGGGGAAAATGGCGGTGATCAGGGCCTTCGGCTTCACCCCGATGATCGGAAGCGTCAGGGCCAGCGTCACCGCCAACAAGGTTGGTGAGGCGATCTGCCACGCGTGGACCAGCCCCTGAACGCCCCACTTTGACCCCACCAAGAATGCGGTCGGCATGATGATAGCCCCGGCCACGCTGGTTTTAACGTAGATTTTGGGCATTCCAAGCGCGTTTGTTGTCGGCGAACAGATGATCTGGAGGGCAAAAAACGGCATTGCCAGCGCCAGGCCGGATACCAGCGGAACCATTTCATGCCATTTGGGACCAAATAATGTGTCGACCATCGGCTCTGCAACGACGCTGATTCCTAGATAGAGCGGCATGACCACGAACATCGTCGTTCGGGCCGACGTGATAAAGGCTTTGCCAACATTGCCGCCGTCTTTGGCAAGTTGCGTGTAGGCGGGAAAGGCGACGTCGTTGAGTGGCGGTATGAATTTTGCTGTCAGAATGAGGGTCAGGAACAACGCCTCGGTATAAAGGCCAAGATGGTGCGGATCGAACAGGCGGCCCGCAATGGCAATATCTGCCTGGCTTTGGATAACCCAGAAAAATTGTGAGACGAGAAGCGCCGAACCGAACGACACCACCGACCCGGTGCCTTTGAAGTCAAAGCTGGGCCATGTCATGGACTTTACTTCAAGGGTCAGGCCCACAGCGCGCACGACTTGCTGCACGATGGGGGCGATGACCAACGTCCAGACACCAAAGCCGTTATAGGCACCCCACAGCGCGACACTGGCCCCGCTGATCGCACCCATTATGTCGGCCTTGGCCTGCGCTTTGAAATTCAACTCGCGGGCTAGCAACACCGTCGGCAAAGCAATGAAGGGCGTGATGAGATACATCAGAGCCTGAACGTGGAGCATATCGACGATGATCGGTTGGCGATAATATGCCGCAACCGACGGCGCGACAAGGAATTGGGCCGAGGCCAGAACAATGTTGAAGAGAATCAGCAATCCGAAAACTTGGGCGATTCGCTTCTTAGAGACAGTTTTTTCCTGAATGAGCGAGCTTGCAAAGCTGTGCCCGTTCAAAAAATTCAGTGCAACCAGCACGACCTGGCTCATCGCAAATAGGCCATAATCATGCGGATCGAGCAAGCGAACCACGATGAGGGTCACGCTCCACATGACGATTTGCGCCATGATCTGACTACCGGAACGCCAGAAAACCGCGTTTCTTACGCGATTTCCCAGGCCGACGGAGGTATTTGAATCATTATTTTCCACGTTTGCCGTGATAAATCCAAATGGTGAAGGAACGCCTTACCCGAATTACATCGTTGAAATAAAATTACGAAATGGGTGTTGACGCGCAGAAATGTCCCCCATATAAGCCCTCTCGTCGCGGCGCTGATCCACTTGGTTCTCGAGCCGCTTCCGCACAAATCGCAGACGCCCGGTCACCCCGGTAAAACGGGGGAAGACGTGGCGTCCGTATTGTGCGCTCTTTGACATTGTTGAATTTAGATGAAGGGACATGTGGGCGGCGGCTCCAGGTCTGACGGTTTTAAGGCGTCAGATACCTGTAGTAAATTAGCCGTTTCTACATGTCCTATCACGTATCCATACGTAATAGAAAATGTGCAGGAACGGCTCCTTGAAATGAGCGGTTGCTTGAGGGGATTCCACCTTCGGGTAATCGAACATCAAACTTGAGAGTTTGATCCTGGCTCAGAACGAACGCTGGCGGCATGCCTAACACATGCAAGTCGAACGAGATCAAGGCTTCGGCCTGAAGTCTAGTGGCGCACGGGTGCGTAACGCGTGGGAATCTGCCCCTTGGTTCGGAATAACAGTTAGAAATGACTGCTAATACCGGATGATGACGTAAGTCCAAAGATTTATCGCCAAGGGATGAGCC
>JANNWX010000246.1:0-12727 GCA_031409315.1 Sphingomonadales bacterium
TTTAGAAAGGCGTCGATCTGGCCGGGGGTCTTGCGGTCTTCGGGCAAAAACCGTTCAAGCGCCGTGCGGGCGAAATCGGCGAACCCGGAATCGTCCATTTCGCTGCGCGCCGTGCCAATGATTTGCAGATTTTCCGGGACAAGCCCGTCTTCATGCAGTGCACACAGCGATGGCAACAACATGCGCTGCGATAAATCCCCGGTCGCGCCAAAAAGCAGCAGTTTGTCCGCGGTAAAGGGCATGAACCAACTCCGTATATGCGCAGGCTTGGGAAGCGCCCGTTCCATCGCCGCAAATCGTGCAAAACGCAACCGCCAAACCGCGAAAACCCGTTGGGCATCTTCACGAAGCGGTGCTTTGAAAACTGGTCGGGGAAAGAGGATTCGAACCTCCGGCCCCTGCCTCCCGAAGGCAGTGCTCTACCGGGCTGAGCTATCCCCCGACCGATGCATTTCCGGCAAGTGGCCGGTTTTGCAGCCGACAAGTTTAACGCCAGCCCCTAGGCGTTTCAACCCCGCGCCGCAATCATATCGGCGACCGCGACAAATTTTTCGCGCGGTGCGCCGGCCCTCGCGCGGGCGGTTTCAGCGGCTTCGATTTTTTGCCAGTCGCGGAACGTGACGACATCCACACTGCGCGCTTCTAAAAGGGCGTCCAACCCCGGTCGGCCAGTCATTAGGGCACCATCACCGATATCCTCCGCAACAGCATCAATGATGCCATAGCCATCGGGCCGGTTGGTGCCGATAGTGCCGCTTGGCCCGCGCCGCGCCCAGCCAACGCAGTAGAGGCCAGGCAGGATGCGCCCTTCGACATTGGCAAAACGGCCCCGCCCGTGTTCATAGGGCACCCCGTCGATCTGCGGTGTCTGATATCCGATACAGGCAATAACAAGGCCGCACGGAATGACATAGCGTTCGCCCGTGCCAATCGAGCGCAACTCAGCGTCGAGCATGGTTCGTTCGACGATGATCCGTTCCACCTTACCGTCGCCTTCGATAGCGACTGGCATCGCGTAGAAATCAAAATCAATTGCTATTTCTTTGGGCGGGCCATCATGGGCCGCAAAGCTCCGCAAATGGGTGACAGACTTGCGCATACCGGGTTCAAGCAAGGCATCATCACCCACTGGTGGCAGGTCTGACAGATCAACGATGGGCGTCGCGCGGGCCAGATGGCCAAGTTCGCCCAGTTCCTTTGGGGTCATGGCGATCTGATGCGGGCCGCGCCGCCCAAGCACCGACACACGTTTGACGCCGGACATATCGAGGGCATCCAGCGCGTGGGAAACGATATCCGACCCGCCGAATTCGGCGCGCGTTTTTGATAATATCCGCGCCACATCCAGCGCGACATTGCCGTTGCCAACAACGACAGCGCCGGGCCCGCCAAGCGGTGGCGTGAGATTGGCAAAATCGGGATGGCCATTATACCAGCCAACAAAGGCCGCAGACCCGATGACGCCGGGCAGATCGCCGCCGGGAATTTCAAGCCTTCGGTCATTGGGTGCGCCGGTCGCCAAAATCACCGCGTCATACAACAACCCCAATTCGGCAATGGTGACGTCCCGTCCTACCGCAACATTGCCCACAAAACGGACATTTTCGGATAGGTTTACCGCTTCATAGCGGCGTGAAACCGCCTTGATTGATTGGTGGTCGGGGGCCACGCCAAAGCGGATCAGGCCGTAAGGGACGGGCAGCCGATCAATAATATCGACGCGAACATCATCGCCAAACTTCTTTTGCGCGGCTTCCGCTGTGTAATAGCCTGCTGGTCCTGACCCAACCACAGCGATATGCCGCATCCCGACGATCCCCTTGTGCGTTTTGCCCCATGCTAACGCCCTGTTGGGGGAGTGCAAGCTTTCTGGTGTGGCGACGATGCCAAGCCTGGTTGTTCTTGATCGACTGGTGAATTTGGCACGTGCATTTTTTTGGCAGATGGGAGATGGGGTGCCCAGATGCGGCGAAGCGGGGGCAGGCAATGACACTCAATCCAGGCGTAGAAGCTTTGTTGGCCATGATGGCGGCTGCGCCGTCGATTGATTATGCACATGCGACAGCGGACGGTGCCCGTGCAATTTTTGATTTTACCCCCAGCTTTGGTGAGCCGATCCCCATGGCACAGGTTAGGGATGTTTCTATTCCCTTGCCGGGGCGGACGCTTGGTGCGCGGCTCTACGTGCCTGAAACAGCCGGGGACCGGCCCGCGCTGACCGTTTTTTTTCACGGCGGCGGTTGGGTGGTTGGCACGCTTGATACCCATGATGGCACCTGTCGGGCGCTGGCACGCGCGAGCAATGCCGCGGTCCTTTCTGTTGCTTACCGGTTAGCACCAGAACACCCATATCCATCAGCCGTCGATGATTGTTACGCGGCGACATGCTGGGCGGTGGCCAATGCGTCTGACCTCGGCGTTGACGGGGCAAAACTGGCCGTCGCGGGGGATAGTGCGGGGGGCAATCTGGCTGCCGCCGTGGCGATCATGGCGCGCGATGCGGGCGGCCCCGGCCTTGTCCACCAATTGCTGATCTATCCGGTGACCGACGCAGATTTTTCGCGGCCCTCGTTCGCGGCCAACGGCGATGGCAGTTATTACCTGTCAACGGCGGGCATGCAGTGGTTTTGGGGCCATTATCTAGGCGGACGCGCGCTCGATGACGCACCGCTCGCCGCCCTTTTGCGGCACAAGGATTTGTCGCGCCTCGCGCCGACGACGGTGATTACGGCGCAATATGATCCTTTGCGCGATGAAGGCGATGCTTATGCCTTGCGCCTGATGGACGCAGGGGTGCCCGTGGATGCGGCCTGCGCACCGGGCATGATCCACGGTTTTTTCAGCCTGTTCCAGATGATCCCGGAAGCCATGCCGTGGATCGACCGGGCGGGGGCCAATCTGGCCAAAGCCTTTGCCAGATGAATGCGGACGGCCTTCGCATTGTTGAATTTTCAGATGCGCTCGCAGGTGAATTTTACCGGATCAATGCGCAGTGGATCAACGACATGTTTGTCATGGAGGATGCCGACCGGATCATACTGGAAAATCCGCGTGACAAGATCATGAATGCCGGCGGCACAATCCTGTTCGTTGAGGCAGACGGGCTGGGCATTGTGGGGGCCTGCGCGCTCCGCAAAGAAAGCGAAGGCGTGTTCGAGCTGACCAAAATGGGCGTGCTCGAAAGCGCACGGGGGCGCAAAGCCGGGGAATTTTTGTTGGCCAAAATCATCACGCGCGCACAGCAGATGGGGGTCGAAACACTCTATTTGCTCACCAACTGGAAATGCGCGGCGGCCATCCACCTTTATGAAAAGGCAGGCTTTGTTCACGATCCGGACGTCATGGAGCGCCTTGGCGGCAGCTATGATCGCTGTGACGTCGCGATGCGGTTTGTAGGTTGAACGGCCTATTCCGCCGCGACCGCCATTTGCTCGCTCTGAGGGCCGCGGATGACGCCGCCGGGGTAGACGCCTTGGCACATCCCGTCCCGGAACGTCACCTGACCTGATTTGATCGTGGCAATGTAGCCGTCCGCTTTTTGCAACAACCGTTTGCCGCGTGCCGGAAGGTCGAACGCCAGCCAAGGCTTACCGAGCTTGATCGCCGCCATGTCGATCACATTCACATCGGCAAGATATCCCGGTTTTAACACGCCGCGATCATTAAGGCCGTAGAGCCGTGCGGTATCATGGCATTGCCGCTTGATCGCCAGTTCCAGCGGGATTGTTCCGGCCTTGCGGTCGCGCGTCCAGTAACTCAGCAGGAAGGTGGGGGCGGCACCGTCGCAGATCGTTCCGCAGTGCGCGCCGCCATCGGATAGTGACGAGACGATGTCATCGCGTTGCAACAAGGTGTGGGTGAAATCCAGATTGCCGTCCATATAATTGATGACCGGCAGATAGATCATGCCGTTGCCGTCGTCGGCCATCAACTGGTCATAGGCATAAGCGGCACCGTCCAGCCCGGCTGCAGTCGCAAATCCGTCGATGCTTTCGACGCGGGTCGGTTCGTAACTGAAATCGTCACCCATCGGAAATTGCATCGCCCAAGCCGCGGTCACGAGGATGAAGAAAGGGGCCATATCGGGCGAGGGCGGCGGGATATTTTCTTCGGCCAGCAATTGTGCCTTGAATGCGGGATCATACAGATGCGCTTTCTGCTCTTCCCATGTCAGACCGGCGATTTTCTCCCAACTGGGTTTGCGCATGAAGGGGTGCACCGTGCCCCGCCAGTTCATCACAACGCCAATCCCGCGCAAACCGATGGCAGCGACAATGTGCGCGCCATTATCATTGGCCGTTTCGATCGCCGCCATCTGGTCCTGCCACGGCATCTGTTTGACCGGCGATTGCAGCATCGACATGACGATGGGCACCCCGGTTTCCTTGCTCAGTCGTTCCATCCAGCCAAATTCATCCCATTCGGGTAGCAGGTCCGACGTATGTTCAAACACGCCGTGGCCCGCGCGGCCCATCGCCCGGCCAATAGCGATCAGTTCCGGCTCGGTAGCGGTTGTTCCGGGCACCAATTCTCCGTCAACCGATTTATGCAGGATGGTGCGCGACGTTGAAAAGCCGAGCGCGCCGGCGCGCAGCCCTTCCTCCACCAGACGGGCCATTTCGGCAATATCAGCCTCGGTTGGTTCTTCATTGGCCGCGCCGCGCTCCCCCATCACATAGGCGCGCAGCGACCCGTGCGGCACATGGGTGCCAACGTCTATCGTCCTCGGTAGCCGTTCAAGCGCGTCCAGATATTCTGGAAAAGTCTCCCAATCCCATGTCATTCCTTCGGCAAGTGCAGTGCCGGGAATATCCTCAACCCCTTCCATCAAACCGATCAGCCAGTCATGCTTGTCCTTCTTCGCAGGCGCAAAACCGACCCCGCAATTGCCCATGACGACGGTTGTCACCCCGTGCCAGGATGACGGGGCCATTTCCTGATCCCATGTCGCTTGGCCGTCATAATGGGTGTGGATGTCGACAAAACCGGGCGCGACGATTTTACCGGTCGCATCAATTTCTTCGCAGCCTTGCGCTGTGACGGTGCCAACCAGACTGATAAGGCCGCCGTCAATCGCAACGTCAGCGCGGAACGCCGCACCGCCCGTTCCGTCAACAATCGTCCCGCCCCGGATCACCAGATCATGCATATCGACTCTCCCGCATTCATTGTAGGGGAGCCTACCACAGATTAACGTGAACGGAAGGGGTGCAGCGTGCCAAGCAGGAGGATGGCTACTTCAATTACGCAACGTCACCGAAATCCACCGTAATGCCGATGGCGGCTTGCACTCGACGGGCGTCTCGCTCTAGAATAGGTTGAACATGGTCGCTCGCAAAATAGGCGCTGTGCAAGCGCTAACTCTCGAGCATTGGGGAGGACGGCTGATGAAACAATCCATGTTTAATTTGTTGCCGCCAGCAACAGTCGCCGCAATCCTGACATTCTGGGCCTTCGCGCCACTGGCATGGGTCGACACTTGGTGGACTTTAACGGCCGTGGGCCTTGTCGTGCTGGCCTTTGTCCAGCTGATGGAATGGGTCCATGAACGCCACGAAGGCTGGAAGATCAACCGGCAAGAGTTACTGACCGACGTTTTCTACGTCGTGCTCGGTATCACCGCCATTTCGTGGATGACCGAGGCATTGGCCAATAGTCCGATGGTTGAGGCCAAGGAGGCGTTGGGCATCTCGACCCCATGGCTCGCGGAATTGCCGTTTTTGATTCAGGTCGTCGCAGTGATGCTGCTCGTCGAATTCGGCCAATACTGGCTGCATCGATGGATGCACAACAACGTCTGGCTCTGGTCGACGCATGCCCCGCATCATCACGTCACGCAGCTGAACGCCATGAAGGGCTATGTCGGCAATCCGATAGAATTATTCTTGATAACGCTTAGCGTGATAGCCTTTCTCGATTTCGAAAAGGCACCTATGTTTGCGGCCTTGAACGCACTTGGAGCCATTTCCTTCTATGCCCATGCCAACGTGCGAGCCGATCCGCCCAAATGGTTTTCCTTCTTCTTCACGACAATCCAGCACCACAGTCTGCACCATACGGCTTTGAGCTTTGAAGACACCCGCTGCAATTATGGCAACTGCGTGATCCTATTCGATCGCATGTTCAGTACCTTCCGCGAAGGTGAATCGGCTGTTGTCGGCCAGGACGAGCGCAAGCGTTTGTCGATCCGTGCACAATTCCTGTTCCCGTTTCTCACGTGGATCGCGCGGAGGCGGGCGCGGCAGGCCTGAATGGATTGAATCGTCCGGATCACCAGGTCCTGTATCACGACTCTCCTGCAGTTATTGAGTGAGCCTATCACTGATTGACGGGCGCTTCACCGCCTGTGAAAAGGATGGCCGTGACCAGTCTTGAAATCATCGCAGCACTTCTCGGTCTTGCAAACATCATCCTGATCATCAGACGCAGTGTGTGGAATTATCCCTTTGCGCTGGCGATGGTCGCGCTGTCGGCTGTCGTTCTCTATGACGCGAAGCTTTACAGCGACGCCGGGCTGCAAATCTTTTTCTTCGTCGTGAATATCTATGGCTGGTGGGCGTGGAGCCGCACTTTGGCGGACGACGGGGAGATCAGGCCGCTTCGGCTCGGGGCAGTCGCGTGGGCTGGCTGGATATTCGGATCGATAGGGGCGACCGGCCTGTGGGGCTGGTTCATGCACGTCAACACCGATGCCAGCTACCCCTGGTGGGATGCCAGCGTGGCGATGCTGAGCGTTGCCGGACAGGTTCTTATGACGCGGCGCTATATCGAGAATTGGCATTGGTGGATCGTCGTCAACATCCTTTCGATCGGCCTTTATTTTTCCAAGGGGCTTTATTATTTCACCGGGCTGTATGTGGCGTTTCTGGTGCTCGCCATTGCCGGGCTGGTCGCGTGGCGACGGGCGGAGCGGACGTGAAAATGATTTGCCTCCACGGCCCCGAAAGCACCGGCAAGTCGACGATGGCAACTTTGCTGGCCGAACATTTTGGTTGCGAAATCGTGCCGGAATATGGCCGCGCTTATTGTGAGGAACATGGCACCGATATTGGCATGCACGATCTGGTGGTGATCGGCGAACGGCAGGCAGCCATGGGCCGGTCGGCGCGCGCGCGGGCAAAGGACTGGCTGATCCTCGACACCGATCCGGTGATGACCGCCGTCTGGGCGGATATGATGCTGGGCAGGCGCGACCCGTGGTTCGACCACTTTGACGAGGAGGCCGATATTTACCTGCTGCTCGACATTGATCTGCCATGGGTGGACGATGGTTTGCGCATCTACGGCGGCAAGGATGATCGGCAGCGTTTCTTTGATCTGTCGCGCGCAGAGCTGGACCGCCGTCGATTGCCCTATGCGATCATCAGCGGGGACGGAGAGCCGCGTTTTCACGCCGCGCTCAATGCCATTGAAAGGATATTGTTGTGAGCGAATTCACTTGGACGCCCGACCCATCAAGCGGTATCACCCAACGCTTCATCGAAGCCAATGGCATCCGGTTTGAATTGGCGGAATGCTGGCCAAGCGACAAAAGTTCGGACCGGCTGGCGCTTTGCCTCCACGGCTTCCCCGAACTCAATTATAGCTGGCGGTATCAAATGCCGATGCTCGCGGCCAAAGGCTGGCGGGTGTGGGCCCCGAACCTGCGCGGTTACGGGGCGTCGTCCAAACCCAAGGGCGTCGCCGCATACCGGATTGACACGCTGGCCGAAGATGTCGCGGCGCTGATCGATGCGTCTGGTGCCAAGGAAGTGATGCTGGTGGCCCATGATTGGGGCGGGATCATTGCGTGGGCTTTTGCGATCCTGAAATTGCGTCCGATATCCCGGCTTGTTATTATGAATGTGCCGCATCCCAAGGTCGCTGATCGGGAAATCCGGCGCTGGACGCAGCTGAAAATGAGCTGGTACATTTTCTTCTTCCAACTGCCTTGGCTGCCCGAAAGGGTGAACCTGAAAGACGGTGCCAGACTTATCAGGCGCGCCTTTCTGGGCATGGCTGTCGATAAGAGCAGGTTTGGCCGGGATGTGCTCCAGACCTATGCGGATGCGGCGCTCCGTCCCGGTGCGATGACAGCTATGTTGAACTATTATCGTGCGCTTATCCGTCACCGCAAGGCCATCGATTATGGCGACGGGCGGATCGACGTGCCGACCCTGATGATCTGGGGCGAGGAGGACAGCGCACTCAACATCGGCTGCACGCACGGGACAGAAGAATGGGTGTCGGATTTCACGCTTCACCGCTTGCCCGGCGTTTCCCACTGGGTACAGCAGGAAGCACCGGAAAAGGTGAATGCCCTGTTATCGGACTGGCTGGATCGGCCCGATTAAAGCAATCCAGCCGCGCGCGCCGCACTGGCGAGGATGAAACTGCCCGCGACGACAAAAACACCCGCGACAAAGGCGATCACTTCCGTGCGTTCGAAAATCCGTTTGTGCATCGTCCTGCCCTGTCAGTCTGCCTATTTCATATCTTCAACCGACACCCAGCCCTGGGTGCCAAAGCCGTCCTTGACCTCGATGAACAGGCCTTGGCGCTTGCCGGTTGCAAAAAGGCTGGTGCCAGCGCGCAACCCGCGGACGACCGCGCCCTTGGCGGCTTGGGCATACAGCTGGGTGTCAACGGCGGTCACCGAAGACGGCGCTGCACCGGCGGCTGCAACTGCCTGCGGGGCCGATGCAAGCGCCCCGGATTGGCCAACAACGCCGTTAAAAGCCTTGATGAAAGCGCTGGCGAGCAATTGCCCGTCCTTCGACGCTGTATATTGGGTTGCGCCGCCAGCTGCGGTGCCAGCCCAGCCCCAGCCACCAGAATTGCCGAACGAAATTGCCGATTTGCTGGATTCAGCAGTCGCCGATGCCACGGTCATTCCCGATGCCGGTGACAGGACGCGCAATCCAGCCGCGATGGTTTTCTTTTTGCCGCCAAGGCCGCCGAGCGCCCCGAGCGCGCCAAACGCACCGCCACCCATCCGTGCCAATGCGCCGCTGCGGACCAAGCCTTCAACGGCGGCAGTTTTGACGGCACCAACCGTTTTGTCGACTTCCTCTTTCGATCCGGCAACCGCGGACATCAGGAAGGTCGCGGGCGTGCCAGATGCCATGCTGTGCATCGTGAAACAGCCGCTTTCTCCGACAATCGCCGCAATCAATTCACGCGGGCTGCCCAGTCCGAACTGGGTCCAGCCCTGATTGTCGCCATCGGTGACCGCAAGGCTGCCATAGCTTTTTTCGCATTTGGAAACCTGTGGCAATTCATCCTTTGTCTTGTCGGCGGCCAAGGCTGCGGATGGAACAAAGCTGGATGCCAGCATAGATGCAATCAAAATACGGTTCATGATAATCCCCCAAACACGCGACTAAAGCTAGCGAATACCAATGTTCTACGGCCTGCGTATTGGACGAATTTGACATTTTAACCGATAAATCGTGTTGCATGTCACACCGCGCCGTCGCGCTGTGCCCCACGTTGACCCGTGGCTGGCGAGACTCTATTCGTGGTTGCCTGCAAAGGAATTGAACGGTGAAACGTCCCCGCCCCGCCCTGCTGTTGCTGATCATGATGACCATTGCAGGTCAGCCGCTTGCCGCGCAATTTGGTCCTTTTTCAGTGCCGCGCCCCAAGGCGGACAGCACAGCGCCGCCCGCTGCCAAACAAGCCTCTGCAGCGCCAGCCACCGACAGCGGCTGCAAAAGCCCCAAGAAAAAAAAGGGCGCGGCCTTGTTTGGCGCGATTGTTGGCAATATCGCGGGTAATGTCATGGGCAAATCGGGCGCGATGCGCTTCATCCCCACCTCGCAATTCAGCCAGACGATCGGCGAAGCCATTGCCTGCCGTCTTGACCCCGACGAACAGCAAAAGGCATCGACCGCCACAGATGAGGCGTTGCGGAGTGAAAAAGTCGGCCGATCAGCCCAGTGGTCAAGCGATACGCGCGACAATGTGACGGGCACGTCGACGGTGACCACCAAGCTGGCGGCACAGGACGGCGCGAAATGCATGATGGTGACCGATGTCATCATCGTTGACGGCGAAGAAACCCGCGCTGACAAGAAAATGTGCAAAGGCCCTGGTGAAAAACGCTATGTATTGTCGGCCTGACGCATGATTGGTTCCCGGCTCAGCCTTGCTTTTCTGGTCGTTATGCTGATTGGTGCGGCGCCAAAACCTGCTGACAATGCCCGCGATCCGATCAATCCTTCCTGCCCAAAGCTGCTCAATTGGTCGACTGCCCCGACGATGAAATTTTCGATCAAAACCGTCGATGGCACAAAGATTGTGATGGGCGAGGGCGGGATTGATAACAGCCTGTTGCCGCGCCTTGCTGCCATTTTGAAATCGGATCCCGATATTACCGAGCTTTGGCTGCGTTCACCGGGCGGCAGTGCGGTGGTCGGCAACGAAGCGGGTCGCTTGATCCGCAAAAATTATCCTGACCTTATCACCCGCATCCCGAAAGGCTGGGCGTGTTTTTCGGCCTGCAATTTCCTGTTCATGGGCGGTAAAATGCGTATCGTCGAACCCGAAGGTCAGTTTGTCGTCCACATGTTCACCCACGTCGCGGACCGGGCGGCGGTGCGCGCCGACATCAAGGATGATGCCGATGCCGCAGTCGATATGATTGGCGACATCGAACAAAGCTCTGCCTTGCTCGCCAGCGATGACAATGATTTCCTGATCCGTATGGGCGTGTCACGCAAATTGCTGACCGAGGTCATGTATCAGCAAAAGGCGGTATCCGATGGCGGTAAAGGATCAACCAGACGCTGCCTGACGCAGGATGAAGTGTATAAATATAATGTCGCGAACGCCCGGTAGGGTCAGGTGGATTAGACGAAGCTTTCCTGACACTTCTACGGTGCCCCAATCGGATGCTATGGACAGGATTGCCAGTTTCGCTATGAAACTGGCATGACACTTCCATCCCCCTTGTTCGATCGCCTGCGGCTTCCTGTCATTGGCTCACCTCTCTTCATCGTTTCGGGGCCAGAACTGGTCATTGCCCAGTGCAAGGCCGGTATCGTCGGGTCGTTTCCGACGCTCAACGCCCGCCCGCAATCGATGGTCGACGAATGGCTCCACCAGATTACCGAGGAACTGGCCGCGTGGAACCGCGACAATCCAACCCGCCCGGCCGCTCCCTATGCCGTCAACCAGATCGTTCACAAATCCAACAACCGGCTGGAGCAAGATATTGAAACCTGCGCCAAGTGGCAGGTGCCGATCACCATCACCTCGCTTGGCGCGCGCGAAGATTTGAACACCGCTGTGCACGCTTGGGGCGGGATCACGCTGCATGATGTGATCAATGATCGTTTCGCCCGTAAAGCTGTCGAAAAGGGCGCCGATGGCCTGATCCCGGTTGCGGCGGGCGCTGGCGGGCACGCAGGCACATTATCGCCTTTTGCTTTCGTGTCTGAACTGCGCGAATGGTTTGACGGCCCGATTGCGTTGTCGGGTGCGATTGCCAGTGGTCGGTCTGTCCTTGCCGCGCTCGCCGCTGGTGCTGATCTTGCCTATATCGGATCACCTTGGATCGCGACGGTGGAGGCCAATGCCGATGCCGGTTATAAACAGGGCATTGTCGATGGTCGTGCGTCCGATATTGTTTATTCAAGCCTGTTTACCGGCGTGCACGGTAATTATCTGCGCGGATCGATTGAGCGGGCCGGGCTTGATCCAGATAATTTGCCGGAAGGTGATGTCACCAAAATGAATTTTGCATCTGGCGGTAATACAGAAGCAAAGGCGTGGAAGGATATTTGGGGATCAGGCCAAGGTATCAGCGCGGTGACACAGGTTGAAACAGTCGCGGACCGGGTTGACCGGATGGAAGCAGAATATCGCGCCGCGATTGTCGAGCTTGACGGGAAGTTGGGGCGCTAAAACGCGCCTTCAATCTGTTGCAGAAGTGACCGCACCGGGCTGGCGACCAGCGGTTGCAAAGCTCGATCGTGGTCAATCCGCGCAATACGCGCGTAAAGATCGACACTTGCCTCAATGATTATCTGCGCCTCATCGGGAAGCCCGGCAAGGCCGTGCCGCGGACTTGTCGGTGCACACGATAGTTTTTGAAACTGTGCCGGTTGCACTACGCGCGCGCCGGAAAAATGCGTGCGCCGGGTTAGCAGCCACGACACAATGTTCATCAACCGCGTCGTGACCTTGATAGACTCACATGACAAGGTAATGCGCAGCAGCGGCGAACCTTGGAAAATCCCATCGTCCTTGGCGCGATCAAAATAGGACCGCGCCTCGTCAGCCAGGACCATGGCTTCGACGTAGAGCGAATCGATGATCTTGCGATTCAATCGCTCGTGAGATGGTCCAGACTCCATATTGCGCCTCTGCCACAAGCAAGGCAGCGCGAACATGCCTAAAAAAAGGTTAAGAGAATCAGGCGATTATGTCGGGGATGCGCTGTGCCTCAAGAACCGCGATTTCATCCCGTAACATGAGCTTTCTGCGTTTCAATCGCATCACCTGTAACTGATCTTTTGTCCCATTTCGGATCAAGGCGTCGATCGCATCGTCAAGGTCACGATGTTCCTGTCGCAATTGAAATAGTCTGTCTGCAATCGCGCGATCATCCATTGATTGTCCGGCCTCCGCCTTGGTATGAGCAATGGGAAATTCAACTCGTCGCATCGGTGCACATTTTATCGCAATTGGACAAGTAGGCTTTGGACATACGGCAAATTTGGTGATTTACTGGGCATCGTCG